>JANLHY010000583.1 GCA_024653795.1 Candidatus Brocadiaceae bacterium
GCCCATACGCATCAACCTAAAAATTTATATTGGCGAATATTGTAATATCGAACGGAATTTTCTACATAGGGGATATACCATTATCAGTTTGATATTTTCATAAAGTTTGGAATGGTCTCCCAATTTACCTCTTCCTTTAGTTTCTCCTACGTAAATCCAATTTGCTGCTTTATAGCAAGTGCCACTAAAACGTTTTTTCTCTACAAACGTTTCTAGCATTACTGGTCTATACTTGTAACGTTGCTCCCAATCATCTGGAAGTTTCTTGGCAACTAAAGACAATATCTTTGACGCAAGATTCTTAGACTTTATCCACGGTAAAAGCAAAAACCTTGAATTATTTACTATCAAATGGAGTTTTTGTTCTCGTACCTGACGACTCCAACCGATAAATTCTTCCCTCGCTTGAACGTTCCAGGCGGAGGCACTAAATCCTAATGCTCCGAGGGTGCCATAGTTGCTATTTATCAGATAGCGAAGTTGAGAACCAACTAACTTTTTGTATCCTAAATAATGCCAACGATTAACCATCTCATTCCATATTTGAGATTGTTTCTGGGTTCTTACTATATCCAGACTTAGCTCCTGAATCTTTCCGGCTGGTAGATTGATGGATGGTTCCCCTTCTTTCAGCCTATTGCAATGTTTGTACTGCTTACCGTTACCATTTCGTCTCAACGCAGGAGGTAACTTAAACCACTTGTCTCTTTCCATACGTAGTAACGCAACTCGACAACTCATGTCTTTAAGCTTACCATCTGCTTTTAGCCATTGAAAAAGTTCACATATCTTCTCAGAAATAGCCGTCCTCCCCAGTCCACTTGTCTTAACTATCTCACAAATAACTTCCATTTCATCCATGGTAAAGTCACGTCCACAATAGCGAACTGTGTTGGTTCGTTCAGTGCCTTTGAGAACATGTTTCTTTTTGACTTGGCTTCTATCTTCCGTCTTCATAAAAAACTTTCTAAAAACCCTATCTGTCCATGTATTAATTCAAAAGTAGTCTTGCGCCTTCGCTTTTGCTTTAGAAGTCCCTTGGGAAGACTATTTATTAATTCTTCCATAAGCGTTGAAACCTTATTCTTCACAATGGCTTGACATATACGGCCTTTTCTTTGCAACCATTGAATTAGCTTTACCTCGCTTACCTCTCGACCCAAAGTACCACTACAATACCATGCACTCAGCGCATATATTTGCGTAACGATATTTATCATTATCAAACGGCCATATAGGAGACAGCGAATCCTTTCACTGCGGGTCCCTTGCATTACATCAATTTGGAATAACTGCTTCCATTGTTTAAATACCAATTCAATCTGCCATCTGATTCGGTATATTGTGCCTACTATTTCAGGTGACCAGATTTCAGAGCCTACATTGGTAATGTAGAAACTATAATCTAACCATTCTAAATACTCTTGGGTTACCGTTCTTCCTTTTTTTTGTGCCGATCTCCTGGCTTTACGCCTACGTTCATTTATTACTCGTTCTGGTACACGATAAGATATTAAGCGACAACATATTCTTTCTTTTCCAAGGTAAACATCCATATCCATAAAGCCACTATTGTCTATTTGTTTTCTTACATATGAGGCAAGGTCTACGGATTCTGCATGTGACTCCTGACTCAAATATACTTTGACACTCTTGAACAACCGACTTAAATAATAGGCTTTCTTGTCCTCAATGCTTTCTAACACGGAAAGATCAAAGTATCCTAAGTCCCTGATTATTAAATCTCTCTCTTGAATGTGGCTCATTACATTTACTCCATTTTTCTGATCTGCATAGGTGCCTTCTGTAATGGTAACTTCTTTCAATATATGATTTATGGCCTCATATAATAAATCTATCTTTAAGGCTGATTTACTTGCACTGCCACCTACTCCACTGAATTCTTCCGACAAATGCTCATTGAGTTCAATTTGAGTACTATCTTGGAGGTACACATTTGAAAATAGTTTTAATACCTCTAAAGGGATCTTTACCAGTTTTGGCCTTAGTTGATTTTTGTATATACCTTCTAATACTTTTTCTAAAAAAACCACCGCTTGCTCGCTATTTATTTTTTTACTCAATGCTTGCGGGCTGATATCCGTGTTAGAAGGTTTTTCTCTAAGAACATCACACTGACCTTCTAATGAAATTGTCCTTTCACCAAAATGATCCGTTGTCATCAGTTCAAGAAAATCCCTGCCGGATACTTTGTTGGTTGACCGTTGGACAAAAAATGTCTCCCGAGCAATCTTGTCTAAATTATCCTCTTCTACACACTTTATATGTTTTTCCGCAAACTTTTTTACTTCTTTAAGTTCAGACACGTTCTTTTTCGTTTTTATGAATTATAAAGAAAACTTATTAAGCAATATTTCCTTTATACAAAAAAAACATCTCTGTGTCCCGCAAAAAATTAATTTTTCTTAAAGGGTACTCTAACTGCTCATCCTTTAGCAAACGTTAGGTTGATGCGTATGGGGTA
>JANLHY010000601.1 GCA_024653795.1 Candidatus Brocadiaceae bacterium
GAGGTTTGGAACCTACGCCTTTACATCGATTCCGAGAGGCCTACTCTCATCTTTTTATATAGCATGAACAGCTTTGCTGTTCTTCTTGGCACACTAGGGACTCAGCAATTACCAACATACCGTATACTGCACCCCTGTCATTCCCGCATGCCTTTGGCGGGAATCCATGTTTTAGGCTGGATGCCCGACACAAGCATTCGGGCATGACAGAAACATAAATGGTATATTAGAAAATTCTATGTCCATTAAGGATGGGTTAAGCGAAGCGAACCCATCATTCCCTTTTGTGCTTTTCTAAATATTGAACCGATTTAACTACGGCACCCCAACAATTTAATGGCTGTGTTTTTTCTGGCTACGGAGCGTTAGAAAGATGCCGATTAGTGAGATAATAAAGACGATCAGTAGGAGTATGGCGAGGTTACTCATTGGAGATTCCTCCTTCTAAAATTTGTGCCCAAATAAAAAGTGATATAGTTGTTAATATGCCTATGATTATTACCGGGATATCCCATTTTTCCTTTAACAAATTTCCGATTACTGAAAGCAAGGCTATTCCTTTGCTTATGTCGTAAAGATATTTTCCTGCACTTTCGCGTTGTTTCTTATTCATAACGCTATTCTCCTTTTTTGTTCGTTATTTTATCAAAATCAGGGTTCAGGTTGCAAACCTGAACCCGCCGGAGGGAAACGTTCAGTAATTATGAAATACCTTTTAGAGATGACAAAGGATTGGGGAAATACCCTATCCTAAATGCCATCACCATCTTTGTAATTTTTCATGAATATGGTCATTACTTCAGATTCTGCCTCAGAAACGTAGTCCTCTTCTTTAATCGAAAGGTTTAAATTGTCTTCCAGATTTTTAATACGCTGTTTGAGTTTGCGATTTC
This sequence comes from Candidatus Brocadiaceae bacterium, assembly GCA_024653795.1. Lineage (GTDB taxonomy): Bacteria > Planctomycetota > Brocadiia > Brocadiales > Brocadiaceae > Wunengus. The sequence goes on from JANLHY010000601.1 coordinate 894, forward strand.
CCTTTAATACAACCTTAAGAGCCTCGGCAATAGGGTCAGGCAATAGACCATGATCCAGCATTACATCGTGTTCTTTCTTTTTCTGTTCAATAATCCTGCCAGGTACTCCCACCACGGTTGCATGGGGAGGCACATCCTTGACCACAACAGAACCTGAACCGATGCGCACATAATCTCCGATAGTTATATTGCCCAATATACAGGCGTTTGAACCCACAATGATCTTCTTACCCAAAGTTGGATGTCTTTTAGTTTTTTCCGTAGTTGTACCACCCAGGACAACCCCCTTGTAAATAAGACATCCATCTCCAACTACCGCTGTTTCGCCTATGACGACACCCATACCGTGATCAATGAACACACCGCGCCCTATTTCGGCAGCCGGGTGTATTTCAATACCTGTCAGGAACCTATTGGCGTGGGAGATTAAACGTGCTAATAAGAACAATCCTTTTTTCCAAAGATAATGGGATATTCGGTGCAGCAACAGGGCGTGTACACCCGGATAACATAAAATTACTTCCAGTTTGCTCCTTGCAGCCGGGTCGTTTTGAAAGGCGGCATCAACGTCCTCCTTAATACGTTCAAACATCAAAATTCCTTAAACAAAACCGTGGATAGATACCTTTCTCCAGTATCCGGAAATACGACAACGATCAGATTCCCTTTGTTTTCAGGCCTTGCGGCTACCTGGAGCGCCGCATACGCAGCGGCTCCTGAAGAAATGCCTACCAGGATTCCTTCTTCGCGTGCCAGTTGTCGGGCTAATGCAAACGCCTGCTCATTTTTAACCGTAATAATTTCGTCGATTACTTTCATGTTGAGAATATCAGGAATGAATCCCGCACCGATCCCCTGGATTTTGTGAGGTCCTGGTTTTCCACCCGAGAGTACCGGTGAATCAGCAGGCTCGACAGCTATCACCTTCAGTGAGGGTTTTCGTTTCTTAATGACCTCTCCAACGCCGGTAATCGTACCACCCGTGCCCACTCCTCCCACAAAGATATCGATCTCACCGTCGGTATCGTTCCATATTTCTTCTGCCGTTGTCTTGCGGTGTATTTCCGCATTGGCTGGATTCTTAAATTGTTGTGGCATGAACGAATTAGGGGTATTTTTCACCAATTCTTCTGCCTTATTTACCGCACCTCTCATTCCTTCAGTGCCTGGTGTCAATACTATCTCAGCGCCAAATGCCTTCAGGAGCGCCCGTCGTTCTATACTCATCGTATCGGGCATCGTTAAAATCAGTTTGTATCCTCTTACGGCAGCTACAAAGGCTAATGAAATACCGGTGTTACCAGATGTTGGTTCTATGATGATTGTATCCTTCTTAATCAATCCCGCCTTTTCTGCTGCTTCAATCATCGCAATTCCTATACGGTCCTTTACACTGGCCAGAGGATTAAAAAATTCCATCTTTGCAACGACGGTGGATTCTAATCCCTTTGTGACGTTGTTTAATTTAACGAGTGGTGTATTACCAATCGTTTTAGTGATATCTTCATATATCCTTGCCATATTTCCCTCTTGATTAAATTCTATAAAAGCATCTGTTTTAATTATAGATTATAATCACCACATAATATCATAGTTAAAACACATTTCTCAAGGAATTTTTAAAGGCTCAATTTCCCTTGACAAAAAAGAATTTGTATATAATATATAAAGTTTTGGTCTAGCATTAGTTATTATGAATAATATACTGGTCTAAAAAAGTTTTTGGGAATCGTGTTTATTTTGGAACATATATCTTATTGTAGGTGTTAATATGAATTACAAAAATATAGATGAACTTGCAAAACAGGTTGGTGGCTCATTGCGGCTTACGCAATTGATTATAAGTCGGGCGAGACAAATTATTAAAAAGGCGCCTTTATTCGTAGAGACAAACACTGATGATCCTGTCCAGATTGCCTTTTTAGAATTAATGCAAAAGAAGATCAAACTAAATGACGGGAACGAGCAACTACCTCAAATTCAGAGTTCAAAAAATTAAAGTACGAAAAAAGTATTACAAGAATATAAGGGGGATTTTTTTATATGATTAAAGTCGAACAGTTAGCAAAGCGTTACGCGGATGTGTATGCTGTAGACCACATCTCTTTTGAGGTCAATCAGGGTGAAATTTTAGGCCTCTTGGGACCTAACGGAGCGGGCAAAACCACTACCATGCGTATCCTTACTTGTTACATGCCTGCCACATCAGGTACAGTTACCGTTGATGGTTATGACGTTTTTCGTGACTCAATTAACGTGCGGAAGCAAATAGGATATTTACCGGAAAACGTACCTTTGTATCCTGAAATGCGAGTCAAAGAGTATCTGACATTCCGAGCAAAATTGAAGAGGATACCATGTCGTGAACGCAAATTAAAGATTGATGGGTGTATTGAAAAATGCAGGATTAAAGAAGTGCAAAATCAGATTATTGGCACACTTTCCAAAGGATACCGCCAGAGGGTGGGTTTAGCTGATACCCTTGTCCACGATCCGAAAATACTCATTCTCGATGAGCCAACGATTGGACTCGATCCCAACCAGATACGACAGGTGAGGCAACTCATAAAGGAACTTGGGGAAAGACATACAATTCTCCTGTCTACACATATCCTTCCAGAGGTCGAAATGCTTTGTGGCCGGGTAATTATTATTAATAAAGGTAAAATAGTTGCTATGGATACTCCATCCAATTTGGAAAGTCAACTCAGGAGTGGAAGTGTTATTGTATTAGAAGTCCGTGGTAACGGTGAGAAAATAAAGAATGCATTATCCGGTATAAAAGGTGTGAAAAAGGTCGTATGGTACGACAAGGGTGAAGTTAATAATTTTAGCGTAGAAGCGGAAAAGGGTGTGGATATCAGGGAAGATATCTTTTCAAATATTGTAAAAAATAACGGAGTTATTCGGGAGATGAAACAGGTTGCCGTTACTTTAGAAGAAATATTCCATCAAATTACCACGCAAGAACAGGAGGTAACGACATAAATGATAAGCACAGGTACGATATTTCAAAGGGAAATTAACGCCTACTTCCTATCGCCAATCGCATACGTTGTTATTGCCGTATTTATGGTCTTTTCCGGCTATTTTTTTTCTGTCATGCTTGGTTTGACTCAAGAGTCCACGTTACGATACAGTCTTGCTTATACGCAATTTATCCTTTCCATCCTAACACCTGTTATTACCATGAGATTATTTGCCGAGGAGTATAAGACGGGGACTATCGAACCACTCATGACAGCGCCGGTAACAGATTTTGAAGTGGTGTTTGGAAAATTTTTATCCGCTTGGGCATTTTACAATATTATGATTGCCCCGACTGCTTTTTATATCATATTCCTGGCATGGGTAGGTTCTCCTGATTATGGCGCGATTATTGCCAGTTACATCGGGCTGATTCTGATGGGTGGTCTCTTTGTAGCTATTGGGTTACTGGTATCTGCTGTTACCAAAAATCAAATTGTTGCAGCCGTCATTGGTATTGTTGCGCTACTCATACTGCTGGTGATTGGATTGGCTAGTTCCGGGAATGAGGGGTGGTTTTATAGTTGCCTGCGCTATATTGGCACCTATGACCACTGGGATACATTTACAAAAGGGTTAATAGATACAAGAGACGTTGTTTACTACGGTAGTTTTACCGCTTTACTCATATTTATAGCAGTACGTATTGTTGAGAGCAGGAGATGGAGATGAATACTTTGAATGACAAAAAGAACGATTGGTTAGATCAGTTTGGTGGATATATTATCCTGGCTGGTATAATTGCTGTTATAGCTGGCTTTGGTGTATCAAGAATCCTCAATTCGTGGGGACTGGCTGCTCTTATACCGATGGGGATTGGTGGTGGTATTATTATAGGATTTACCCTAGCCAAGGCTATTAGAAACAAGTGGTTCTCATCCGAGGCGTCTAAAAGAAAGGCGCTCGTCGGTACAAATGTTGCGATAATGTCCATCTTCGCTGCCGGTATCTTTGCAATTGTAGGGTTTTTGAATAATCGGCATTATGAGCGTCTTGATCTTACCATTACTGGGAAATACTCCCTTTCACAAAAAACTAAAAATATATTAAAGAATCTTGACAAACCCGTTGTCATTACCACCTTGTTTAATCCAGGCGAGATGTTTTATGAACAAATTGTGGATATCCTGAAGGAATATGCCTATCATTCCGACAAAATTAAGGTGGAAAGTATTGATCCTTTAAGAAACCGCACCAAGGTTGAGGAGCTGGCTAAACGCCTCGAGATTGATGCGCTTCAGTTAAACACCGTGGTGTTCGAATGCAGTGAACACAGCAAACATGTACAGCAAAATGAAGTTATAGAAAAGCAGTATCCATTCAAGTTTAAAGGTGAAGAGGCATTCACAGAAGCTATTCTTAACGTTACCCAGGAGAAACAAACGGCCATTTACTTCGTTACGGGGCATGGTGAGCGGCAGTTTGAAGACTATGACCGTGGAGGTATCTCTGGAATTGCCAATGCCCTTAAACGTGACAACTGTCGCACAGCTCCGCTTGATATTTTGAACACCAAAAAAATTCCGGACGACTGCGATGTGTTGGTTGTCGCAGGGCCGACGAAGGCTTACCTGACAGAAGAATTAAACATTATTCGTAATTATCTTGAAAACAGGGGTAAGCTGCTACTTATGCTTGAACCTGCCGTTACTCCAAATAATCCAACGGGGTTTAAGACGCTTATGGCAGAATACGGTATCGTGGTGCGTGACGACGTCGTTGTCTATAATAAAGTGAATATGCCTCTTTTTGGTATTCAAACCGTTGCAGAAATCTACGTGGGTAAGGACGAATATGCAGAATTTAAGATTACAGACGGTTTAAAGAGCTTTAATACAATCATTTTAGGCGCTTGTTCTGTCGGTTCTGCTCCGCCAAATGACCAAATGCCCTATCAGGCCGCGACGTTGATAAATGCGCCTGACGGTTCCTGGGGAGAAACTGATGTTGCAAATTTACGGCAAAGAAAACCTGAACTTAATGTAGACGTTGATTTGCAAGGCCCTGTTTCTCTTGCTGTGGCTTCACAGGTAAAAGAACTGCCCAAATCAGTCACTCAGTCACATTCTGCTATGGCAAACGACCCGAATGCTCAACCACAAGGGTCACGATTAGTTGTGTTCGGAGATGTGGATTTTGCGTCTAATGAATATGTGGAAAATCCAGGAAATGCCGATTTGTTTCGGAATTCCGTTAACTGGTTAGCAAGAAAAGAAACTCAACTGGGCATTTCTGCCAAGCCGCCTGATTTCCGCAAGGCAACGATTAACCCAGCACAGATGAAGGTTATCTTCTGGGTTTCTATTGCCGGCATCCCTGTGGTACCAATAGTCATTGGCAGTCTCGTCTGGTGGAAGAGGCGTCGTTAATTTGGATACATTTCTTTATCTGAATCTGAGATTTATCTTCACAAATGAGTCAAGTTTTAGATGTTGGATGGTTATTAACCATTCAACCATATAGCCATGTAGCCATGTAGCCATTTATTCATAAAGTATTTAAATTAAATCTTACCTCTTGTTTTTTATCGGTCTGAGGCTTCGCCTCGCTAGAGGTTTACTGCCATTTCAATTTCATGATTTCTACGTCGGAGGAAAGAATTAAGCTATGAAACTCAAAACTACCATAATCCTTTTAATTGTAGCAGCTATTGGTATTTCGTACGTTTTCCTTTACGAGAGAAAGCAGCTGCCGCATGAAGAATGGGAAAGACTACAGAAAAAGGTAATACCTGATTTCAAGTCTTCAATGATCAGAAAGATTGAATTGAATAACGAAAGCGGAAAGATCGTTTTGGAGAAAAGTGGAGATGACTACTGGTATATCGTTGAACCGCAAAGGCTGCGCGCAGATAATTCCGAGGTAAACAGCATACTCTCGGAATTTGAATTTATGAACAAGGTAGGCTCCTTCAGGAAAGAAGGAGATAAACCATTTGACCTTAAAGATTACGGGCTGGATGTTCCCAAGACTTCTATTACCATGTTTACAAATATTCCAGCCAAAGCTGACAAAATACAGGTAACCGGGCCGAGAGATAAATACACGGTATTTGTGGGCCAAAAACTTGCAGCAGGCGATAATGTGTACGTTAAACTTGATACAAGTGATGAGGTTGTTGTCGTACCAGGGTCACTTCATAGTAAAGTTAATAAAGACGTTCTGGATTTGAGGAGTAAATGGGTATTTACTTTTGACAAGGAAGCAGTAGACAGCCTGCAGATAAAAACAAACGAATTTAATGTGGTTTGTAATAGAAAAGGCAGTTTCTGGAGACTTGTTGAACCCATCAATGACCTTGCGGACCTCGAAAAAATCAAGGAAATTATAGGCAAACTCAAGAACCTGCAGATTGATAGAGAGGACTTCCTTCCCGAATCAGTTGAATTGGCTAAATACGGCATGGACAACCCACGTTATACCGTCACGATTAATGAAAAAGGCTCTAGCCAATCTGTTGTGTTTGGCCATTCTTTAGATAATAAGGTTTATGTTAAACGAACAGATGAACCTACGATTTTCTTCCTTAAAGATCCAATCCTCGCAGACCTGAGTAAAAAACCAAACGATTTAAGGGACAAGAAAGTTGTCAGATTTGAAGCTATTGGGACCTATGGCATAAACAAGCTGGAAATTAAGACGCCGACCGATTTAGTTGCTATCGAAAAATCCTTAGACCTGGATTGGAAGATTACAAAACCAATTAACATTTACGCAGACCAGGATACCGTTAAGAACTTCATTGAGAAAATCAAAGTGCTTGACATTGAGGATTTCGTCTCTGATAAACCAACCGACTTGTCCACGTATGGTTTAAAAGACCCTGTCTTTGAGATTTCTGTTACAAAAGAGGAAGACAAGGAATTAGCCAAGTTTTATGTAGGTAACAAATTGCCTGACGGCGCCAAATGTTACGTAAAGCGTGTAGGAGAGGAGCCTGTATATACCGTTCCTACGGCTGAATTTTATGATAAGATAGAAAATGTACTTCTGACTTTCCGTGACAGACTGGTGAGTGATTTTGACAAAGATTTGGCAAGAAAACTGGTCATCGAAAAACCAGACCGCACATTCGTCTGTGATATAACCAACAAAAAAGACGAGGAAGGCCAAATTCAGTGGGAACTCTCAAAGCCTGTCCAGACGATAGCTGATGCGAATGTAATTAACCAGATTGTCTGGGCATTATCCTTTTTAAAGGCGGAAAACTACGTTACAAAGGCGCCAAAGGATATTAAAGCCTTTGGGCTGGACGATCCAAGGATTAAGGTTTCGGTGACATACGAAAAAGTTGCAGAACAACCATCTGAAAAATCTGATAAGCAGAAAGAAGAAAAGGCAGAGCATCTCCTGAAGGAAAAAGAACCTTTGGGAAAAACAGTTGAAACGAGGACTTTACTTATTGGCAAAAATGTAAAGGAAGGGAATAAAGTAAATTCTTATTGCATGATGAGTGATAGCGATCTTGTATTTGAACTCTCCTGGCCCAAGATTAGAAACTTCGATGCGGAGCTTGTACCCACCAAAATATTACATTTTGAACGCCCGGATGTAAGAAAGCTCGTTCTGGGCTATGCTGATAGAAGTATCCAGTTAGATAAGGTAAACCATGTATGGAAGATAAAAAATTATGAAAAAGAACCACAAGGCAGAGAAGTAGACTACTTTATCCGTAATCTCGATGAGTTAAAAGGCAGCTACATTGAACAATATAAGGCAACTAACCTGACACAATTTTCTTTGGACAAGCCTCAATTTACAGTTACTGCCAGTGTGGAAAGCGGCGATGCAGTGCTTTACGTAGGTAAGAAAAAAGATGCTCACAGTTATTATGTAAAAAACAAAGACTCAGACTATATCTACGTCGTTGATAACGAATCAATTTCCAAACTCATGAAAAAAGAAGAAGACTTTACTACGGTTGTTACTGAAACTGCTGCACCCGAAGCGCCTGTTGGTGCAGTAAAGAGTCCTGTTGGAGAAAAACCGTTGGGTACGAGTCCACATGGAAAACCGCCAGGCAGCTCACCGCATGGTGGATTGCATTAAAGACAGCTAGATAATAAATTTAAAATCCCAGATAAATCTGATTAAGGGCGAAGGTCATTGGATGGCACGGATAAACTTGTTTGTCCGTGTTTAACTTAAATTCACATATCCCCGTTTACACGAGGACAAGTTTTATAATGGCACAAATTATTCCCCTCTTGGGAGGGGACTTTCTAACGTGAAGTAGATGAAAAAGCCCAATCAAGCATTTGGCCCATACGAGAACCTGAGAATCCTCCTTTAAATGGTGTTATGGGGGATAAAGGTATTTTCCGAATGAAAAAATCTCACATCTTCTTATTATTTTCTGCCTTTCTTGTTTGCATTCTTTTCCACCCATATGTTAAAACACCCGTCATTGAAGCCGGCCCTAACCGCAGGACACCCATTGTTATAGCAGTAGAGAAAGCGAGTCCTGCTGTAGCCAATATAAGTACGGAAAGGCTCATTTCCCAGCGGCATGTAGACCCTTTCTTTGGATCCAGAAGTGAGCTATTCGATCAGTTCTTCAATGATTTTTTTGGACAGAGTCAAAAGCAAATGGTCGAAAGGCCATTAGGTTCTGGCGTCATTATTGATGAAGATGGTTACATTGTCACAAACGAACATGTCGTGAGCCGCGCCTCCAAAATCAAGGTGAGGCTATCAGATGGTAAGGATTTTGAGGCGACCATGATCAGTTCGGATCCTACCAGTGACCTGGCGGTATTAAAAATTAACTCACCGACTCCTCTTCCTTACGTTAAGATGGGTACATCCAGGGACCTCATGATTGGTGAGACCGTTATAGCGCTGGGAAATCCCTTTGGTTTAGAAAACTCTATTACGACTGGTGTAATAAGTGCAAAGAACCGCACTATGACATTTAGCAGTCAATATGGGGATATCAAATATGATGGTCTTATTCAAACAGATGCGTTGATAAATCCAGGAAATAGCGGCGGGCCACTTATTAATATAGATGGAGAGCTTATTGGTATTAACGCTGCAATCGTAAATCAGGCGCAAGGGATTGGATTTGCCATTCCTGTCGACAAGGTAAGACAAACCCTTGTAAGGCTCTTCAATTTTAGAGAACTCAACAAGATATGGTTTGGCGCACAGGTTGAAGAACGAGATGCCGTTTCAAAGGGGATTATGGTTTCATCTATTGAATCCGGTAGCCCTGCCGACAAAGCACAGATTAAAATTGGAGATTATATCACAAGAATAGATACCAAAGAGATACAGGATATCCTGGATTTCGAAAAATGTATACTCAAAAAAAATGCAGGGGATAAACTGTATATAACCATTAATCGTGGTGGACGTGAACTTAAGGTAGAGGTTAAACTTGAAAAAGCGCCGCTTGCTTCCGTAGAAAAGCTTGCCCTGGAAAAGCTTGGACTGTTTGTGCAAGATTTAACACCACAGCTTGCAAAACAATTAAATTTGTGGTGGGTAAAGAGTGGCGTATTGATTTCCGGGGTACAAAAAAACAGTCCAGCAGCCGAGGTTGGCATTAAAGAGGGACATGTCCTTGTGTATGTCGGACAATATCGGATTAATGATATTGAAGAAATGGGTGCCTTGCTTAAAATCATGCAAAAGGGAGATACCTGGGAGGTGGGTATCGTTTGGTCGGACAAATTTGGTGAGCATCAGGGCTACGCCAGAGTAAAAATCCGGTGATTTCGACCTGAAGGAGTGGGAAATATCTCCGGTCATGTACTGCCAATAGCTCGCATAACATTGTTTTTTAATACTTCAGTTTCCTTCTGAAATTATTTGTCCTGGTTTCTACCTTCTTTAACGCTTTCCTTAACCTTGCCTCTTTTATATCAAAAATGCCTTATACCGACTTTATCCGGATTTACCGTATAAAGTAACTTTCGGTCATTTCGCTTGACTATAAAATTGAAAAGGCTAAAATCCCACCATAAATCCATCATTTTAGCGCTACGGAATTAATAAAAACTATCATAGCCAGAGAAGGATTACGACTGCAAGATGGTGCTCCTGACGCTGAAGGCAATCCTTGCCTTAGGGTATCATATCGAAAAGCCTTAATATTATGGTAGGTCAACCGTCCCCGGTTGAGAAATAAAAACGAAACACAGAAATGCGATAATGATGTTACGACAAACTGGAATGCCTGAATGCGGAATTTGTTATGATGACAAGCGGGGCCGCTTGTCCTACCGACAATGTAAATAAATTTATCAAACATGATTACAATATTTAAATTTATCATGTATAGAATTAATAAATATCATTTTAATGATTTTAAATGTCAGGCAAATCTGCACAAGTCTAACTACGCAGTCTTAATCAATACGCCAGAAAAGGGCATAAAATACTCACCCGACTTTGATTTTTCAGAAGAATATTACCTATTAAAGGAACTCAATCACGCCCAGATACCGATTGCCTACGATTTTGGACAGGGAGATTTGTTCAGGGATGAAAAATTCTTAATCAAACAAAATTTTATTGTACTGCAACACGTCAACGGATACGATCTTGTAGATTATTTTACCGAAAAGGTTGTGGAAAACACCAAAACCATTGAGGAAGCCGTCAAATTGTTCATTAGCATTTGTGAGCCACTACAATACCTTCACAACAAAAACTACGTCCATTGTGATTTAAAACCCGGACACTTGATTCTTAATCAAAAGACAGAACTTGTACACCTTATCGATTTTGAACTAGCCATCAAACGCGGAGGGATTATTAAAGGAATTAGCAAGGAATATGCATCACCAGAACAACTGCAGATGCTAGCCTGTCTCAAAGATTTACCCAGAAAGGTTCATTATGAGGCTATCTCTTCTACTATTCGGCTTGATGGCAGGACGGATCTTTATTCTGTCGGTTTAATTCTCTATCAAATAGTAACAAAGAAATTATGGCAGACAGAAAAGGTTTTACCCAGTCAAATAAACAATCATATTCCCCAGAAATTGGAAGAAATCATAAAGGGGCTATTAGAGGTAAACGTATCTAGCAGAATTCCATCTGCGGAAGAATTAAAAAAAGCGTTGAGCAGCATCTGAACTCATTAAATTAAATTAATTCCTAACAGGATATACAGGATTGCTTTTTAACTTATTTTTAATCCTGTTCATCCTGTCTAAGGTAGCTGAACTATTACGCATTTTTATATTACAGAAAACCAATGAAATACATTATCTTGTCAGATATACATGGCAATGTGGATGCCTTACTCGCTGTAATTAAAGAAATTGCCGAAAAGGAAACTCCCATTGACAACCTTTTAATAGCCGGCGATATTGTTGGCTATGGCGCATCGCCAAATGAATGCTGTGAGGTTATCCGTTATTTAATTTATGGCAGAAAGAAAATAGCTTTAGAAAACATCAAGAGGATCATAGCTCAACCATATTTTGATTCCTCACAAAAGGACACCTTGCTGAATGCCACACTGTTATTGGAAAAGAAAGGTATAGCCATTGGTGGAAATCATGATAAAGAGGCAGCCGGTGAACCATCCCTTACCAGCGAGATGAACCCCATAGCAAAGACTGCGGTAGACTGGACAAAAGGGGTACTCACGAA
>JANLHY010000624.1 GCA_024653795.1 Candidatus Brocadiaceae bacterium
TACACTCTTCCGGTAATTTTCTACTTCTAAAACTGCGGTCATTGGCATTATGAATTTTAGTATGCCAATTACTCTCAGCAAAAAATTGTCCAACTGTAATATCAAGGGGGAGGAACAATAGTTTGATCTAGGTATCCTGTTTACTCATGTTTCCACAATCTGTAGTATTTGCAACATTGTTTTGGGCACTATATATAGTAGTTACATGAGTCAAGGGGATACCCCAATAGTTTGAAATTCCTGAACATTAAATTAGGCTGCTAAAGGCAGCGACTTTATAGCTCCCCTCTAAAAAGAGGGGTTGGGGGGTGTATGGCAAACTTACCCACCCCTTATATCCCCTCTTTTTAGAGGGGAATTACAAAAGATTGAAATTCCTAGACGTTACATTATTACTTCCTGCATGCCGTAAGATAGGAATCACTGTACACGTGTTGATTCATAATAATTTCCGCAGTTATCGCAGCATCCATCAAGTCCTTGTCAAGCACGTCCATTACGGCGGCATCCAATCCGTACGAAATCCCCATCGTCAGGAATATACGGGCTAAAAGCCTTTTCTCCTTCGTCCCCTGTGAGAAATTGCTCAATCCCACATTTCTGTGCGGCGGCGGGTCAGAAATCATTTTAATCTGATTGAAGATGTCAAACATGAGCGCTGGCTGCTTCTGATCAACGTTAATGGGGAAGAGCACGGGATCAATATAGACCTTTGAGAGTTCAAACTCATGCTCTACCGCCTTTTCCACAATCGTCATAGCAATCTCCATGCGGCGTTCGACATCCTGAGGAATACCGCATTTGTCCATCGTGAGACACATCAGTGATGCATTATATTCTTTTGCTATGGTCATGTATTTGTCTAACTCTTCAGGGTCGCCTTTTGAAGAATTGATTAAGACCTCGTTCTTGATTACCGATAAACCCGCCTTCAATACATCAAATTTCTGGCTATCAATGGCAATCGGTGTCTTTACGGTATCCTGAATCACTTCAATCAGCCATTTCATTGCCCCTGCAGGATCGGCAGTAGCTGTTCCAACATTCACGTCCAGGAAGCTTGCCCCTGCCTCCGTCTGTTTTATGGCGAGTTCTCTGATAGCCTTTGGATCCTTATTCTTTATAGCCTCTCGCACGTCTTTAAACATACCGTTGATACGTTCTGCTATGGATAACATCGTATGTTTTCCTTTCTTTTTAATATAAACGATCAATACACTTTTTTACCGCTGCAACAGCCTTTGGATGCTGCATACGGATAATGTCAACACCCGACTGCAAGAGGCTAACGGCAGTGATGGTCTCCCACATTGGTCCTCTTTCCTCCCTGGATCCCCATTGTGGCGCTTCGCTATCGCCTGATTTAGCCTCCTTGGCACGCCATGCCTCACGCCCAACATCGCAGATTACCGGCATGGACATCATCTTATCGCCGGTAAGCGCTGCAAGCCGCTCACGCTCATGAATAGAGTATGTATACTCCAAACCGTAGCCCAGCGCCCCGGTTGACTGGAACATTACTATTCTGTTTAGGGGAAAATCCATTTCGGACACAAGAATATTAATCTGCTTCCCGATATTAATATCCACGGGCGCCATAGTAATAAGGGAGTGCCCATCTGCCAGACACGTTGCAGTAAGTGTTTTGTAACTATTCTGAGATACGATTCCCATCAGGCAATTTTCTCCCTTAGCGGCCTGGCTTACCTTGGGCATTACCTCGTTGTCCTTTTCATCATGTTCACATCCCCAAATAATCAAGGGCACACCCACAGCGGCAAGGACGGATTTTACCGTTTTTACCGCATCTTCAGCGCTCTTATTACCTTTGTCAGGATGAATCCCGTCTAGTTTGAGGCATATCAAATCCGCCCCATACTGTTCTACACATTTTTTAGCCCATTTTGCCGGGTCATTGAGGACGTCAGCAAAAGGCTTGCTCAGGGTCTCAGGCCAGTCTTCGGGTGGCACGTCAGAAACGTCCATCGCAACTACCGGTTTGTGACCTGGATTACCCTCGAAATCCATAAAAGGGACGCATTTTGAACCACCGATGGCAATCGTCTTTGTCCGGGTGCCGCCCTTGTCCTTCGTAGCGCCAAGGGTGATTTCATTGACACCACTTGACCACTTGTCAGCTACATTTGGTATTTCCATAATAACTCAATCTCCCAACACATTTTATTTCTAAACTAATCACAGAAATCAATGATGGGTTCGCCTCGCCCATTCGACAAGCTCAGGACAAGCTTAACCCACCCTTACATTACTCACCTTCTCTTGTGAAAAATTGAATACCACTCTTACTCTCACAAAACCCCTCATAAACGACTATAACCCATACGTGATATTCAGAATTAGCTTGTAAAATACCCGCTGGTATTTGATATTGTGTCTGATTAATATCCTCTATCTCAGCCTCATCTTCATTAAGCTCAATACTTTCATATTCTTCGTCATTTATGAGTCCAATATCTATACGATACTTCACAAATTTAGATTCATCTGATGCTTTCTCCCATGTAATTACTGGTTCCAATTCCACATCTGTTTGTTCATGTTCAGGGTAAGTAATAATTGGTCGATCTGGAAAATCAGTTAGATTACGAATTATCGTTTCTTTTTTTATCTTTTTTTCATCAGAATCATAATACGATACTGCAAAACTATACTTCCCTGAGGGAAACTTCTTTTCCATATCTTCGGGTTTGCCAATTTTGTAATACTCATAACCGATTGAATTTAACGACTCCCATGGTTCATAATAAACCCAATTCTTCGTTTCAAAAAAGGTAGTCTTAAATATTTTGTTTTTTGGGGAAAAGAGGGTTACGCTCAATATGTTGTCTTCTTCTATTTCTACCGTAAATTCTGTTTCCTTCAGTTCTGCTTGATTTGCCCAATAAATCTTAGTCATTGTTATTTCAAAATCATCAGAATCCAAAGCAACACAAACATTCACGATGCCTACTAATATGCTAAGAAAAACTGCAAATATCGAAAGTAAAACAAATTTCTTTGTCATACTTCCACTACCCAAACAGTTGGTTACCATTTATATCACCCCCCATACTCAATTCCTTTATAAAAGGCCAGTTACGCTCTTTGTAAGCATACTTGCTGGCAAATGCTTTTGTAAGAACCCACCCAGTTTACGATACAACTCATTCTCGCGAGAAATCTCAAATATAGAAGCCCCGCATGCCGCTGTATCGTATATTTCCTGATCGAACGGGAATATGGCAGATATTCCGACTCCCAGACTATCCAGCTTCTGTTGAAGATTTGCGTGAATGCCGTCCCTAGGCACGCGGTTTAATATACATAGCTTTTGTTTAATCGTAATCGGAAGTGAATCGGCCAATTTAAGAATCCGCTGCATGGTCAATGCGCCCACAATCGTTGGTTCACTCACGATCAGCAATAAATCCACGTTATTCGTAGTCCTGCGGGAGAGGTGCTCCATCCCTGCCTCATTGTCTGTCACAATGAAAGGGTAGGTTGTTCCTACCTTATCTAAATATTTACGAAGGAGGTTATTCACGTAGCAATAACATTTCGGACCTTCAGGCCTGCCCATCGTAAGAAGATCGTATTTGTCCTTCTCGATAATAGACTCCTCGATAGAATACTCGATGTACCTGTCTTTGGACATTCCGGAAAAATCCACCTTCTTTTCGACGATATCCTCACGTATATCAGCAATGGTATTCTGCACGTGCAATCCAAGCAATGCGCCTAAAGAGGCATTGGGATCGGCATCCACAGCGGATACCGGTTTGCCAAGCTCTTCGGTAATATATCGAATAATGAGTGCGGAAAGGGTTGATTTCCCCGTTCC
>JANLHY010000626.1 GCA_024653795.1 Candidatus Brocadiaceae bacterium
GAGTTGGAAGCTGAACTAAAAGAGGTGAAGTTGGAAAATGAGATATTAAAGGAGCTTTTAAAAAAAAGTCACCAACTTTGGCTGAAAGATTAGAAGTCAGTAAACTATTTATAGAAGAAGGAAATAAAACACAGCAGGTAATAAAGTACAGCGGAGTATCAAGCTCAACCTGGTACAGTCATTTAAACAAGAAAGAAACGGATAGTAGGCAAGAGAATAGAGGTCGTCCCATACCGGGATATTCATTTAATCAAAGAGGAGACAGAGTATATGATGAAGTAATACTATCTGTTTTGAAATCCTACAGAAGCAAGATTGAGTTTATCAATGCTGGAGGATATCACAAGCTTAGTCATTATTTGTATAGGGATTATGGCTACATAGTAAATCATAAGAAGGTTTACCGTTTATGCAAAGAGAACAAACTATTGCTACCCAGGAAAAAGAAGGTATCAAAGGTAAAAGGTAGGCGTATATGCCAGAACCGTACTATAAGTAAACCGGATGAGTTATGGGAATTGGATTTGAAATATGGATATATACATGGTGAAGAAAGGTTCTATTTCGTATTAATAATAATAGATGTATTTGTTCGCTATGTAGTGAATTACCATATTGGTCTAAGCTGTACGGGTAAAGACCTGGTGCTGGCATTAAACGTAGCTATAGAGAAGCACAAGTTAAACACAAGCCAACTGATAATAAGGAGTGACAATGGAAGCCAGATGACCTCAAACGTGTTTATAAAGAATATGGAATATTATAATGATGAGGTAATTCATGAATTAATACCACCGGCAACGCCAAATAAGAATGCACATGTGGAAGCATTTAATTCGATATTAGAAATTGAGTTCATGCAGGTAAGATATTTTAATAGTTATAGTCAAGCATACGAGGAAACGGTAGAGTTTATTCACAAATACAATACAGAGAGGATTCACGGGTCTTTGAAATGGAATACACCAAATGAAGCCCGTAAAGTATATTTAAACGGTGGTGACTTGGGCATAAAAGAAGTACGGTTATGATAAGTTTGTATTTTTTATTTTAGAGATGACGAGGTACATAATATAAAGATGCTCTACTTAAATTATGTGCTCTTGAAAGTAACACGCAGCTATGAGCAGGGTAAGAGAGAAAAGCAAGGCATAATATAGAAGTCTGGTATTGAAAAAAAAGATTACGAGGTAAGAAAAAAGAGAGTACAATAACAAAATTCGGCGAAACGTAATCGGGCTCTGCTGAGGAGCACCCCGTGGAGGGATAGCCGAATGAGGTGGCGATGATGTATCGTAGTGAGATTGGTAATGGAACTATCCCACTCCGTTGCCAATCTTAACAATGACAATCTATCGCTATCTCTTATGCCTTTAAAAACCTCGGGGTTTGGGGCAGCGCCCCGATAAAAAGAAGCCTATTGTTGTGGAAAACCATTGTAATTTATTGTTGTTTTAATATTGATATTAGTGCAAAAAATTAGTCACAATTTTTCTCCATAAAAAAGGGCTTGACCCG
>JANLHY010000628.1 GCA_024653795.1 Candidatus Brocadiaceae bacterium
TCCTGGATTAATTCCAGTTGTTTGGGCGGTAATATCTTTGAAAAACACCGTAAGGTATCTTCCTCTGTCGTTGCAAAATCATTTCGAGTGTAAACAATAAGTTTCGGTTTTTTGCACGGCGCGAGAAAATCCAGATTGTATTTACCAAAAGGCATGGAAATGGAGGCAAACGCAGCTATCATTTCGCTTTCCACGCCTGCCCGCATACCAACAAGAGCGCCAAATGAATAGCCGGCAATATAAATACGGCTGCCGATATGCTGCTCAGCGAGAAAATGAAGGGCGGCTCGTGTGTCATAAACGGCGTCCATATAGTTTTCACCGCTCAAGGAAGCTTCCCAGTACAGGAATTTTTCCGCAGTATCCTTTTGATAGCTCTCGCTGTTTCCCACTCCACGATAATTAAACCGAAGTGCTGCAAATCCCATTTGTGCCGAGATATGAGCAAGGTTCCCAATGACGTTATTATCCATATCGCCGCCCAGGTTGGGATGCGGATTACAGAGTAAGATTGCGGAAAACGGTTTAACATCTTCATTATAGGTTAAAACGCCTTCTAATCTCAGCTTATCTGAATAAAAATGTACGTATTCCTCAATCATGATCCATGGACTTCAAGAGCATTTGCGATAAACGGAAATTGTGCATGCCATAGGACTGAACTAGTCTTAAAGGGTTTTGTATATTTAAGGTATTTGTATTGTTTTTATAAAGTTGTTTCGTTTTACTATCCAGCGCATCCTTCCATGCATCGTATAACAACCCGTAATCGGGATTGTGACATTCTATACAATACTTTCGCACGGCTTTAAAAGAAGCCCCATCTAATGCCAGCTTATGACAATCTGTACAGGAAACAGATTTAGACATCCAATCAGGCATTTTGGTAACTATATTTTGAATACTCCCATTAATATATTCCTTTGCCACAGATTGGGGCGTTCTTTGATATACCCAACGTGACTGTTATTGGAGACTTGTTCTTTGTTGGGAGATAACAAATTATATTTTTTACCGCTTACCAGAAAGGGCCACGAAATAAACAATAATGCACATAAAACCAAGAGAGAAATAAATAAGGTCTTGTTTTGAATAAGTTTGTCCAGATTATAAATCGGCAATAAGAACCATGGTATGTGATCGGGCTTATTGATTAATTTAACCGGCAACGGGATTAAGATGACAGCGATTAATTCAACGATAATTAAAAAGCAAGAGACTATGATATGCCTGAATATCTCATTTGGGAAAAATGGCTCAAGCATCTCTGGCGTTTTGCCCTTTGTGTAGTCTTTCATTTACAAACAGGTTACCCTCATGGGGCTTCATCTTATTGGTAATTTTACTTCTACAAACAGATCGCCCCTAGCGGGGCTGTATTGTTTTTTTTGCTTCTACAACTATAAACAGACCATTCCTTTTGGGCGTATCGGTTTATTATCTTTTATCTACAAACAGACCATCCATACTGAGGCTGTCATGTTGCCGCTGTCAGACTCTGGCTCCATTGGAGCCAACTGTTTGTAGCATTGAATGCGAATAATGTAGTTAGCTCCATAGGAGCGGCCTGTTTATTCTATCCATTCAAACAAATATTTCTCATCATATTTAACTTCATATTTCTTCAGAAATTCAATGTATTCTTCCTTGAAAGCATATTTCAGGTCGCTCCTACGGAGTTTTCTTTAATATTTGAATTTTAATTCTACAAACAGGTCGCCACTCTGTGGCTTATCGGCTTATTGTCATTCATCTAATTCTACAAACAGACCGCCCCTAATGGGGTTATTCTTATTAATCCTTCGGATTTCTACAAACAGATCACCCTCGTGGAGCTTCGTTTTATTGATAATTTTATTTCTACATGCAGAAGCATTTCCCATTAATGTAAACATTCGGTAAACACGTCTTACACAGGTCATTCCCGCATGTTTTTAGCGGGAATCCAGGCGTATGCTAATGAGAGGTGGATTCCCGATAAAAGCATTCGGGAATGACAAACCCGTCCACTTTAGGCAGTGCATAACGTCTTTACCGAATGTTTACCCATTAATAACTGTTACAATGGCTCATAAATTCCTGTTTTTCTAACCATAAAGAAATGCATGCCCATAAATAGCGCCATGACCACCGGAATACCTGCCAGATGAATTGCATACAGGAATGTTAAATTCATGGTGGAATTGTCACTACTATTGTGAGGAGATAACAAACTTCCTGTGTAATACATGAGTAAAGTCAAGATGAGCAAACATGACCCTGATATCCAATGCAACTCTCGTGGATGTCTATAAATCCCTTTAAAGAGGATACGGAGCATTACCATACCAATCATAATGTGTGGTCCTACGGCATGGATACGTTGGATAAGCCATCCGTAAGGGACACTATGACTCATATATTGAATACTGGCTAATACTTCCCTTGCGCTCGGAATGAAATAAAACATGAGGAATATCCCTGTGCCTAATTGGATCATAAATGCAAGAAGTGATAGTCCTCCCATGCACCCAAACCAGCCCAAACCTTTGGGAATTAACTTTTTGGTGACGTTACTTTCTATGAGTTCCCTTAAAAAGTTCCTGTTTTCAGTATCGCTAATAATTACTTCCTGTTTTTCCATCAGAAAATCCTAACCCGAACGAGTCGGAACGTGTAGCGCGGGTGGTTTATCCCCCGCCTGTTGCCGACCACACCTGTCCTCGACTACGATCGGGGAAGGGATCGGCGCTACATTTCTTTGCTAAAAATGTAAAAATATTTTATCCAATGTCTCTACGACCCGATCTATGTCATCACGAGTAATTACCAAAGGGGGCTGGAATGTAAGTACGTTGCGTGATACGCCTGTTTTTCCTGCCAGGATCCCCCGATCTTTTAATTCTTCGAGGATATAATCTATTTCTTCTGCTGCGGGGATTTTATCCTTTTTGACTAATTCGACACCCAACATAAGCCCTTTCCCTCGCACATCCCCCAGAAGCCCATGACTTTGCTGCAATATTTTTAATTTGTCTTTGAAGTAATTACCAAGGTCTTTCGCCCTCTGTACGAGTTGATATTTTTCAATAACATCAATCGTTGCCAATGCTGCCGCAGCCGATACTGGATTGCCCCCGGTTGTAGAAGCGCCGGGGCGCGTGTAAGACGAGGCAATTCTATCATTTGTTATAAAGGCGCCTATGGGAGTGCCATTGGCCAGGGACTTGGCCATGGTCATAATATCTGGCTCGACGTCCCAATGCTCAATGGCAAACATCTCCCCCGTCCGTCCAAATCCCGTCTGCACTTCGTCAGTTATTAAGAGCACATTGTATTTATCAAGGATTTCGCGAACTACCTTAAAATATCCTGGCGGCGGCGCAATAATACCCCCATTGCCCTGGATAGGCTCAATAATAAAGGCAGCAAAATCACCATTTTTAATAATATCCTCGATACACTTCGCACACCGCAGATCACAAAGCGGATAGGTAAGCCCAAATGCACATCGGTAACAGTATGCTCCAGGGATATGAACGATATCACTCAGAGGGTTAGGGTCTGTTCGCCACATCGAAAGACCGGTAAGATTCATGGTAAGTTTTGTACGCCCATGAAGTCCCTCATGAACAGCGACAAACTTCTGTTTTTTTGTATATAATTGTGCAAGGAGTGCGGCGCCTTCGTTTGCCTCGGATCCGCTGGCACAAAAGAAGGACCGTTTGAGAGGCCATGGGGTAATCTGCGAAAGCTTTTCTGCAAGGTCTACAATAGGCTGCGTTAGATAAATAGTAGTGGTATGCTGAAGAGTTCTCATCTGTTCACATATCTTTTCCACAATCTCTGGATTACAATGCCCCGCATTCATTACCGATACCCCGCCATAAAAATCCAGATACTGTTTGCCTGTGTGGTCGTACAGGTACTGCATTTCACCTTTGACGATCTGCATCGGCTTTTTATAAAAGTGGTAGACACACGGAATAAGGTATTCCTGTTTCTTTTGAAGGACGGCCTCTGGTCCAATGTAATTCTTTATATTATTCATCGATAAATATAAATCCACATATCCCCGTTTACACGAGGACAAGTTTTATAATGGCACAAATTATTCCCCTCTTGGGAGGGGTTAGGGGTGTGTTTGTTGCGGGTAAATGCTTTGTCCCTGCTCTATTGCAAAGAATGTATCAGATATTTCTTTCAAAAAACTAAACTGTTACGAATTTGTTTTGGAATTAGATATTTGAATTTCGAATTTGTCAAAAAAACGATAGTATTATTATTCAGCACCGAATAGTTCTTTTGGTTGCGGTGACGCCGCGTCAGGAATGTGCTTTTATTCGTGTTGATTTAATGTCAATTCGTGGGATGATTATCATTTAGATTTTGCAGATACCTTATTGATGGCATTTAGATAAGCCTTTGCGCTGGCTTCGATAATGTCTGTGCTCACCGCACGGCCTCGAACGGATTTACCATTCACTTCGACATTTACACTAACTTCACCCATGGCGTCTTTCCCGCCAGTGACAGCACGAATGTTATAATCTTGCAGCTTTCCGGGAATTCCTGTTGATAAATCAATGGCCTTAAAAAGTGCATCAATAGGGCCGTCGCCAATCGTGGCATTATCCACCACATGACCGTCTTGCAATTTAAGTCTCACCCCTGCGGTAGGCACTGCATTCGGCCCGCAACTGATACTGAGGCTTTCCAATTGGAAGATATTGGGTACGTCCATTTTTTCAACCCCTATAATGGCTTCAATATCTTCATCAAAGACCTCTTTCTTTTTATCAGCAACGTGCTTGAATTCCTCAAAAGCACGTTCAAATTCTTCGTCAGACAATTCATATCCCAGTTCCTTAATCCGTTCTTTTAAGGCATGCCGACCTGATAACTTACCGAGTACAATTTTGGTTTTTTGTAGTCCAATATCTTCTGGCTTCATAATCTCATAGGTTGACCGTTCCTTGAGTACTCCGTCCTGATGGACTCCGGATTGGTGTGCAAATGCATTCTCGCCAACAATGGCCTTATTCCTCTGTACACGAAGTCCTGTCAGGGTGCTCACCAGTCTGCTTGTGGCAATCAACTCTTTTGTAACAATACGAGTAGAACAATGGTAAAAGTCCCGGCGTGTTTTAAGTGCCATAACTATTTCTTCTAATGCCGCATTCCCTGCCCGTTCTCCAATCCCATTGATGGTACACTCAACCTGCTGCGCGCCGGCTTTTACGGCTGCAAGTGAATTCGCCACAGCAAGCCCAAGGTCATTATGGCAGTGAACGCTGATTACAGCCTTCCCGATATTTTTCACGTTTTCTTTTAATCCCCGAATAATGGAGGCATAATGGTCAGGTACGGCATAACCTACTGTATCGGGAATATTAACAGTCTTTGCACCGGCGTCGATAACGGCCTCTACAACCTGGATGAGAAAATCTAATTCCGTTCGTGAGGCGTCTTCCGGTGAAAACTCTACATCGGCCACATATTTTAAGGCATGTTTAACCCCCTTTACGGCCAAATTGAGAATCTCCTCCTTTGCCTTGAGGAGCTTGTATTTCCTATGAATCTCCGAGGTGGCCAGAAAGACATGGATTCTGGGTTTTTCTGCCTTTTCAAGCGCCCTGGCTGCACTGTCGATATCCTTCTCAACTGCACGGGCAAGACCTGCCACGGAAACCCCACAAATTTCCCGGGCAATCCTGCTGACCGATTCAAAATCACCAGGCGATGATACTGGGAATCCTGCCTCGATAACATCCACATTTAACAAAGCCAATTGCCTGGCAATATTCACCTTTTCATTAATATCAAGACTTGCGCCCGGTGATTGCTCTCCATCGCGAAGGGTGGTATCAAAAATAACTATGTTATTTGTCATGAGAATTATTCCTGCTCTATATCATAAATTATATTTTGTTAAACAAATTTTACTATACGCACTGACCACATTCAATAACTATTTGACAATAGGATGCTACTTTGATAGATTGAATCCTGAATTGCTAAGGACGCAGGGTTTCTCGGATAAAATTTAATTTTATTTTGTTTTAAAATCTTAACAAGATACATTCATTTGCATCTCATTTTGAAACTCCTAAGTGTTAAATTATTCCGTTTAAGTCCCCCTTAACAAAGGGGTATTCAGGGGGTTGTGTTTTTTCTGGGCTATTCCCCATTCCCCGTTTTCACGAGGACGAGTTTCATGAGGACAAGTTTACAACCCCAGTCCTCCCCCTTTATCCCCCTCCGGAGGGGGACAGGGGGAGGAGGGGGGATTCTCTATGCCATACATCGTATAACCCGCTTAAATAAAATGAAAATTCCTATACAATGAACATAAAAAAACAGTTTTGGATTCTTTTACTACTGATTACTTTTCCGACAGCATGCCGGTCTCCTTACTATGCAAAGGCTGAAAAGAAGCCAAAAAGGGGATATCTGAATACAATTACCGACAAAATCACAGGCGCAGCCACACCAGCACAGCATAAAACAGAGGGCATTTCTTACTTCAAAAAAGGGATGACAGAAGAGGCCTTGGAGGAATTGAAACTTGCGTCTGAAGGAATAAAAGAAGATGGGGAGTTACGCCACTATTTGGGAAAGGCCTATTATGAGAATGACAAGCATGATGAAGCCATTACCGAGTTGCTTGATGCCGTATCTTATTATAAGGCAAACCAGACCAAAGAAAAGGCCGATGTTTACAATGACCTCGGTTTGGCCTACAAAAAGAAAAATGCCTTCACGGAATCCCTCTCCGCATTTAAGGAAAGCCTAGAGCTCAATCCATCAGTGGCCTATACACACTATAATCTGGGACTTCTCTATTATGAAAAAGATATGCAGGATGAATGCATTGCTTCATTAAAAAAGGCGAACAAACTTGACCCAAATTCAGCCGACACCCATTTTGTCCTGGGAATGGCTTATTATAAAAAAAAGGCATTTGACAAGGCTATCAATGAGTTCAAACAAACAATTGAGTTAAATCCTAAGGATGCGGAGGCGCACAATTATCTTGGTGCACTGTATTACGAGCAAGGGTTTTTGGGAAAGTCTGTCACCGAACATAAATTAGCTGTTCAGCTAGACAAAAATTATCATGAGGCTTTTAATAATCTCGGTATTGCCTTATATGCAAAAGGCGACCTCAAAGAAGCTGCAGATGCCTTTAAAAAAGCGCTGGAACTAGAGCCTGATTTTGCAGAGGCGCGCTACAATCTTGGACTATTATATAGCGAAGATGGCAACCCTGAAGGTGCCGTAACATCACTAGTGCAGGCGCTAAAGCTTAACCCGAAAATTGCAGAGGCACACTTTACCCTGGGTGAGGTTTATACGGAAAAGGATATGCTGGAGGCGGCGTTGTCTGAATACAAAAAA
>JANLHY010000636.1 GCA_024653795.1 Candidatus Brocadiaceae bacterium
GGCTGTAAATCCAGTATATAAAACCGTTTTTTGCCGTCTTCTTTTGTATCCAGCAGGGTAATCGTATAATCCTTTTTTGCTGCTTCCACCGATTCACCATAACCAAACTCAAAAAAACTCACACCCTGCGAGGATTGTTTACTACCGGTCATCTCGTATTTTTCAGCCTGCTTCTCTGACGGATGATACACCCATACATACTTTCCATCTACGACATTCACCTCATTGCGGGGCGGGTAAAATTTCAGATGCATCTTTTTTGGCTTTTTGTAACTCAACTCACCTTCAGAGATTTCTGTGGATTCAAGCAGGGTAATCGTACGGGTATAGACAATATCTGCCTTGAGGGTTTTAAATGCCACATTGGCCTTTTCCATCTCGGAAAGAATATCACTAAGATTTTTCGGACTGGTAATCTCACTGGATAAAACCAGCGTATTGAAAACGAAAATACCTGCAATCAAAAGCGTAAACACAATCAACCTCTTTTTATACACTGAATCCTCCCTTCAGCCTTGCTTCAATTTTCTCAAAGTGGTCAATGATATGAATCACCTCCCGAATACTATTTATTTCAAAGTCGGGAGATATCTCTGTTTCCACATATTCTCTATAACGGAGCAGCGCTGTTTTAGTCCCCGCCGCCTTGCCGCACATAATGTCGTACTTGTAATCACCTACCATTAATAAATGATTGGTATGGACATTCATCTTTTTGCTCAGCAAAAAAATTGGATCGGGCGCAGGTTTAGGTTTGGTATCTTCCCGGCTGACAATAAACTCAAAATGCAAATGCAGATTATGTTTGCGGAGAACCGTATCCACTGATTTGCGGGAATTACGGGTCAAGAGCGCCTTTTTTAACTTCTTTTTGGAAATAACTTCCAGCGTCTCCAGCACCCCTTCATTAAGCTCAGACTCGATTGCTGCCTTTGCCTCATGACGCTCAAGAATTTCCAGCGCCCTTGCACGTTCCTCGGGACTTGACCTTTCTGCATAATCGATAATAAAGCCCACCTTCTGGCCAATTTCCCGCTCAATCGCCGCAAAGTCCACATTGGGCTTCGTGAGCGTGCCGTCCATATCAAAAATAATTCCACGTAACATGATTTATCCCTTAAATTAGCTTAGATTTTATGTAACAGTTTATTTTTTTGAAAAATTCTAGTAATAATGTGGTTATTATACAATGTAGCGGCAATTCATGAATTGCCGCTACATATTGTCACAGAGGCATTTTCAACTATTGATGTTTTCAAAAAACTAAACTGTTACGATTTTGTGAATACTCCTAACCCGAACGAGTCAGGAGAGACGAAATCCGAAACACAAAATCCGAAACAAATTCAAATGAGTCAAACTCAAAATATAAAGCGTTTTTGGCATTAAACAATTTAAATATAACATAAGTTACAGACAGATACAATATTGATTAGAGGTTCCTTATCATGTGCAATTTAATTTTTGGGATTGTTTTTTTACAATCTTTAAAGTATCTTTTATGCTGGAATAGGCTCGCAGCCTAAACCTAAACATTTCTAATGCTGGTTCAGGCTTGTAGCCTGAACCGAAACATTGGTTCAATCGAGGACGATTGAACCAGCAAAAAGGAAGCGGGAATGGGCATGTAGGGGTAATTCATGAATTACCCCTACTAGATTGAAATTTCCATACATTAAATCAATCTCCCTAAATTCCCCTTTGGTAAACAGGGACAGAGGGGGATTTGTTTACTTATCCTCACTAACTATAGTCTTTATATGAAATATAATATTAACGTGCCTTTTGCCGTGATCGGCGGCAGTCAGGCTTATGACCTGCTCCAAAGAGGCAGTATTCGAGGAGAAAGGATTGGTGAGATAAAAACGCCCTTCGGACATTCACAGCCTGTATACCATATTCACGATGCAGATATTGAGATGCTCTTCCTCTCCCGACATGGAGAAAAGGGATATAGCCTCACGGCCCCTTTCGTTAATTACCGGACTAATATTTACGCACTCAAGGAACTTGGGGTCAAACAGATCGTTTCGTGGTCGGGTCCCGGCGCAATCAATAC
The DNA here is from genome assembly GCA_024653795.1 of Candidatus Brocadiaceae bacterium. Lineage (GTDB taxonomy): Bacteria > Planctomycetota > Brocadiia > Brocadiales > Brocadiaceae > Wunengus. The sequence continues at coordinate 2,060 of JANLHY010000636.1, forward strand.
ATCCTACCACATTGGCGAATATGTTATTGTTGACGACATCGTGGATGAGACACACGGCAGGGAATCCACATTTTATAAAAATCAGGGGATAGGATTTATCCGTCAATCCCCCGTATTCTGCCCTACATTAAGAGAATGTATCAACCATTCATTAAAGAATCTGCATGTTGGCTTCTCCGACAGAGGTACGTATGTGTGTACACAAGGCCCTCGCTTAGAAACGCCTGCTGAGATAAGAAAATATAAGTCTTACGGATGCGATCTGGTCGGCATGACCCTCGTGCCAGAGGTTTTTTTAGCAAAGGAACTGGAGATGTGTTATGCGGCTATCTGTTACGTTACAAATTATGCAGAAGGTATTGTTGACAGGCCATTCAAGGCCGGAGAGTTATTTGAAGGGCTTTCCGACGATACAGGCCGTAATGCTGTAGAAAAGGCCGTATCAAAATTCCCTGTTGTTATGAGGGAGATTGCAAAAAACATAAAACTACAAAAAACAATTTGCCAGTGCTCCTCTTTGATGGAACGTTACAAAAAGCGAGGAGATATCGGCCCTGACTGGCATGATTGGATAACAAAACCGTAACCACAGATTTCGCAGACTTCGTCGTGAGCGCTCAGTCGAACGATTACTCAGATAAAGGTAACAGTTTAGGTTTTTGAAAATATCAATAGTTGAAAATGTCTCTGTGACGATATGTAGCGGCAATTCATGAATTGCCGCTACATTGTATAATAACCACATTATTACAGGAATTTTTCAAAAAACTAAACTGTTACAGATAATGAATTTCATGATAATAGTAAAACCAAAATACCTCATTCCAAATCCTGAGAATTGTATAGAAAACGGCGCTGTAGCAGTTAAAGGCACAAAAATATACCGTGTCGGTACGTTTGAAGAGATTAAGATGCTTGCCAATGTTGATAAAATTATCGATCTGGGTAATGCCGTTATTCTACCAGGCCTTATCAATATCCATACCCATCTCGACCTGACCAACTTGCACAATCGCATCAAGCCCACAGGTAATTTTACCCACTGGGTCTTTCAGATAGTAGGAGCAAGGATTCGATGGAAGGAGGAGGACTATATATCTTCTATAGAAAAAGGAATTAAACTCTGCGTTGAGTCAGGCACCACAACAGTAGCAGATATTGCCAATACTGAGTATTCTTTTTCTGTATTAAAAAAGAGCCCCTTACGCAAGGTCGTTTATAAAGAGGTTATTGAGCTGAATCCTAGTCACGCAAAGGATGTCCTTAAAAAAACGCAATCAGAATTATCCACGATTTTAACGGACGACCTGTTTCGTACAGGTCTATCTCCCCATGCGCCCTATTCTGTTTCAAAGGAATTATATCAGGCAATAGCCCAATTCGCCTGCGAAACAGGCACACCAGTTTGTACTCACATCGCAGAGACACGGGACGAAATAGAATTTTTGACAAAAGGCACGGGAAGCTTTCCTGCGTTTCTGAGACAGATACGGGCTATGCCTGATAACTGGCAACCTCCGGGGCTTACCCCCATTCAGTACCTGAATGAAACAGGAATTCTCAGGAATCGTCCACTCCTCATTCATTGCAATTATGTTACCGATGAGGAAATCTCCCTAATTAAGTCATTTGGCGCGAGTGTTGCATTCTGTCCCAGAAGTCACCATTTCTTTGGTCACGCGAACCATCCTGTCCAAAAGCTTCTTGACTCAGGAATCAATGTTGGGTTGGGCACTGACAGTCTGGCCAGCAATGACACACTGAGTATCCTGGATGAGATGAAATTCTTATTTCTTCATCATTCAATTCCACCAAATACACTACTCACTATGGCCACAATAAACGGGGCAAAGGCTCTTGGTTTAGAATCAAAGGTGGGACAAATCAAGGAGGGTTTTGAGGCAGACCTATGTGGAACCAGGCTACTGGATACCTATGGTGGAAATATTTATAGTCAACTACTCGATACTGCCTCAAAAAACATCTTTACCATGATTGCAGGTACAACCTGCTATCATGCTAATCCTGCCTAGAACTAGCATGCCGTTTCATTAAATAGTGTCCGAACGAAAACTAACAAAACTGTCATTTCGAGAGTATCGAGAAATCTTTTGACCATTGAAATTACATAATAGTTCACCGCAAAGGATGCGGAGAGCGCGGAGTAACAACCCCCTGACTCCCCCTAGTTTCTAAGGGGGACTTGCAATCCACGGTATCCATACAGAAATGTGGGTAAAGACAAGCTTGCGAAGGAGGGGAAAGAGGGGCGGTTATAAGTTCAGTCGTCTCTTAGTCCCCAACCTGAAGGCTGGGGTTATGATAGACTATTCGTATCCGTTCAAAGAGTGGATTTATCCGGAGTTGTCTCTTAGCCTATTTGGATGTTAAGGAAATTCAAACAGGTAGTGCAACCGTCTCGGTTGCACAAAAAAGTCGCCGAAGGCTTAATTTAAACGAGCCGAAATCTGTAACGCGGGCGGTTTATCTCCCCGCTCGATGCCGACCACAAGGACCGGCGCTACTTTGTTTTAACGAAATTTTAAAATATTTTATTAAGCGACTAATTTAGACGAGAATGATTTCCCCTGCATTTCTTCGTGGTTTATTTTTTAGCCAATACGCAGACACGCCTCTCCTTGCAGGTATCATCCCAGAGATGTGATGGTATATGATTCAGCATTTTCCAGTAATCATCGGCAATTAATGATATAAGTTTATTTAAAGCAGATACAACATTTGACACATAGGCTGTATCCATAACCAAGGATTCCGTTAGCGGGCAGGTTTCATCGATGAGCAGTTCCAATTCATTATCAGATGTTAAATTGGGATAAAAAGGATACAACCGGCAGGCAATGGGGCGATGCTCGTGAATGAAGCATTTTACTCCATCAGTAAAATTACATGTACTGCCGATTATTTCAAGCGTTCCCCCTGGTAATTCTAGCTTTTCATTGCAGATATGTTTGCCGCTTCGCTGGAAAATAAATTCGTCTTCAAAAGGTAATAACACTGACAACGGTTTCTGTTCACAGCGGCCGTCACATTTCTCTATGCAAGGCATAAAGCCAAAATTTGTTGCATATATCTCATCGTAGACTTTAAATAGTTTTCCCTTATCCATATTGTTCAGTTAGAAAAATTGTAACAGTTCAGCGCACCGCAGAGAACGCTGAGATCGCAGAGGTAACACACCCCTTAATCCCCTCTTTTTAGAGGGGAAAAATACATTTATTTAAACAACTGTTTTTGATACCAGCATTTCTTTTATCTTCATAAGTCTGCTGATATTCGAGCGCTCCATTTCGTCCAATTTAGTTTTTATGAATTTTATGGATTCCTGTAACTGTGGAATCAGCACGTATTCCAAGGCATTCACCCTCCTGCGGGTCTTTTCAATCTCCTTTGCCAACAGACGAATGGACTGTTCTAATTCAGCAACTTTCACCATGTGAGGGAAAAATTCTTTCAGTTGCATAATTGCATCGTCAAGGTCAACGGGTGTATCCACAAGGCTGTACGAATTATTTTCCGTTACAGATACCTCGAACAGAGGCACTTTAATATTCAAGACACTCCTCTCAAAAATCCTTAATTCCAACGCCCCTTTTGATTGTTCTAGAGCAGCAGAAACTATCTCGAAAGAAGAGGTAATCTGAGCAAGCACAAACATCTTCATACATTTGGGTAAACCCGCATCAACCTTCTGACGTGCTTCTTTGTAAGCCTTTACCAGGGACAAAAACTCCCTCATGAGCCCTTCGTTTTTATCTTTCAGGAGTTTATGCCCTCGCACGGCCGTTGAGAGTCTTCGGCGCAGTTTAAAAAACTCCATTCTGGTGGCATTGATTTGTATTTTCATTGTACCTTTATTGTAAATGGTTTACCACGGAGTTTCACGGAATTACACCGATAGTTACTAACTATTCAATTGCATTAGTTACACTTTACATGAAAGCACAATTCGCAAGCCAAAGTCTGTAATGACCTAATTTAATGTACAAGAATTTTAATCTTTTCCCCGATCGAAGTCGAGGACAAGTGTGATTCCCCTCTAAAAAGAGGGGATAAAGGGGTGTGTAAGTTTGCCGCGACACACCCCCAGCCCCTCTTTCTAGAGGGGAGCTTAAAAGTCGCTGCCGCAGGCATCCTAATTTATCCCTTTTTCAGTGTCAATCCGTGTTTTTCTGTGGTGAATCATTCCATGGGTTGTAATATTTTTCAATATATACCGGTTTGATCCGTTTCAATTCAGTTTTAGGTAAAAACCCTAAAATCTTCCAGCCAAGGTTGAGCGTCTCTTCGATCGTTCTGTCCTCTTCCACACCCTGTAAAAGAAACGTCTTTTCAAAAAGATCAGAAAATTTTATATATTGCACGTCCGTTGACGTCAATGCCGATTCACCCAGCACAACTGCCAATTCCTTGAGATTCTTTCCCCTTGCATAAGCTGCATAAAGTTGATTTACGACGTCAGCATGATCTTCCCGCGTCTTGTCCTTACCAATCCCCTTATCCTTGAGTCTGGAAAGCGATGGCAAGACATCGATAGGTGGATAGATACTCTGTGTATGAAGTAAGCGACTGAGCATAAGCTGTCCCTCAGTAATATAGCCGGTCAGGTCGGGTATCGGATGTGTCTTATCGTCCTCCGGCATCGTGAGTATAGGTATCTGGGTAATCGAACCTTTTTTTCCTTTTATACGCCCTGCACGCTCATAAAGGGAGGCCAGGTCGGTGTACAAATAGCCCGGATAACCGCGCCGGGCGGGTACCTCCTTCCGCGCAGCAGAAATTTCACGAAGCGCCTCACAATAGTTCGTCATATCTGTGAGTATGACCAGAATGTGTGCGTCCTCCTCGTAAGCAAGGTATTCGGCCACTGTCAGCGCCATACGCGGCACGGCAATACGCTCTATGGTAGGGTCGTCTGCCAAATTTACAAAAAGGACAGCCCGTTCGACGGCGCCCGTTCGTTTAAAATCTGTTATGAAATAGTTTGCCTCTTCAAAAGTAACCCCCATGGCAGCAAAGACCACGGCAAACTTTTCATCAGATTGAAGCACCCTTGCCTGCCGTGCTATTTGTGCAGCAATCTTTGCATGCGGGAGTCCTGCGCCTGAGAAAATAGGCAGCTTCTGACCCCGCACAAGGGCGTTCATCCCGTCAATGGAAGAAATGCCCGTCTGGATAAACTCCTTCGGATAATCTCTGGCACAGGGATTTATGGGATTACCGTTGATATTCAAATATTTTGTTGGAATAATTGGTGGCCCGCCATCAATCGTTTCACCGGCGCCATTGAAGATTCTTCCGATAATATCAGGTGATACGCCGATCTCCATCCCTTTACCCAGGAATTTTACTTTGATATTGTCCCTGGCGATCCCACGCGTCCCCTCGAATACCTGAACGAGCGCCCTGTGGTCTGCAATTTCCAGTACCCTGCCACGTCGCATCTCGCCGCTGGATAGCTTTATCTCGGCAAGTTCGCCGTAAGCAACCCCTTCCACCTCCTGCAACAGAATGAGAGGGCCGATAATATCCCGAATATTCAAATATTCCTTAAGCAATCTTTACCTCATTTGTTTAAGTATTTAGCCACTAAGACACAAAAATTGTAACCATTCGGTAAAGACGTTATGCACTGCCCATTCCCCACTTCCGTGAGGACAAGTTTGTCATTCCCGAATGCTTTTATCGGGAATCCACCGCCTATCAGCACACGCCTGGATTCCCGCTAAAAACATGCGGGAATGACATGTGTAAGACGTGTTTACCGAGTGTTTACCAAAAATTACAGAATGATGCATTACACATCTCGTTCCCAAGCTCTTGCTTGGGAATGTACCTGTTACAAAAGCTCCTGCTTTTCTTAAATTTCAATTAAATCAATCTTTATATAACCCGATAATATCGTAACTTCTCAATAAGTTGAGGTAAAAACTAAAAAGAGATATCTTATTTTATCCCCCGCTGGCGGGGGCAGGGGGTGGATTCTGTAAGACACAGCAACCTTTTCCACCCCCTTACCCCCGCCAGCGGGGGATAAAAAATACCCCAACCAGCAAAGAATAATTTGAATTTTACCTCAACTTATTGAGAAGTTACATAATATCCCCAATTCCTGAATCATCTTTGCTTCCAGTTTATCAAATTCGCCAAGACTTTCCTCTGGGATAAAACGCATCTGGGCAATGTCTGAAAGTGAAGAAATGGAAATTATTGCCGACAGCTCAAAATTGGATTGCAACATCTCATTTGCCTTATCATAGAACCTGATGATTACTGCTAACATAAGGAACTGCTTCCTTAAGGAAGTATACGTATCACGGAGGTCATAAGCATTCTGATACAGAAAATCCTCACGAATCATTCGGGCAACTTCCATGAGCAGCCTATCCCTTGGGGAAAGAGAATCAATTCCTACCAATCGCACTAATTCCTCCAGTTCAGCCTCCTTCTGCAATATCCCCATAGCCTTAACACGACATGTCTTCCAATCCTTATGGATATTGGTAATGGAATACACATCCACAACGTCCTGATACAGGGAGTAGCTGGTCAACCAATTAATTGCAGGGAATTGCCTTTGGGATGCCAGCCTGTCATCAAGCCCCCAGAATGCATTCACCACCCGCAGGGTAGATTGCGTCACGGGTTCTGAAAAATCACCGCCTGGCGGTGAAACTGCCCCAATCACACTCAAACTCCCCTGCCGTTCGTCAGAACCGAGACAAATAACATTTCCGGCACGCTCATAAAAACTAGCCAGTCTGGAACTCAGATATGTTGGAAAGCCTTCTTCGCCTGGCATTTCTTCAAGTCGGCCAGACATTTCACGCATGGCCTCACCCCACCGTGAGGTAGAATCGGCCATGAGCGCCACGCTGTACCCCATATCACGGTAATACTCGGCAATGGTAATCCCCGTAAAAATCGATGCCTCCCGCGCAGCAACTGGCATATTGGAGGTGTTGGCAATCAATACCGTTCGTTCCATGAGTGGTTCGCCCGTTTTTGGGTCTTTTAAAACAGGGAAATCAATCAGCACCTCAGTCATCTCATTCCCACGTTCGCCGCAACCCACGTACACGATAATATCCGCATCCGCCCAACGGGACAGTTGATGTTGAATCACGGTCTTCCCGCTTCCAAAAGGTCCAGGTATGCAGGCGACACCGCCTTTTGTAATGGGGAAAAATGTATCAATAACCCGTTGACCCGTGACCAGGGGAACAGTTGTCTGCTGTTTTTTCTTTACCTTAATGGGGTTCCTTACCGGCCGCTTCTGGAGCATGGTCAACTCCTTTGTACCAACAGAAGTCTCAACCCTTGCGATGATATCCTCTATCGTTCCATCTTTCTCTTTGATCATGGATAACCTTCCTTTTTTTTCAAGCGGCACCATGATCTTGTGCCGTACGAGCTTCGATTCCTGCACATAGCCAATCACATCTCCGGGAATAACTTCGTCACCAACATTTTTTAGTGGATAAAAATGCCATTTTTTCGTTCTATCCAGCGGTGGTTGTTCAATGCCCCTTACAATGTAATCACCATGTAACCGATTAATTACATCCAGGGGTCTCTGGATGCCATCATAAATAGTGCCGATAAGCCCTGGTCCTAGTTCAACGCTAAATGCGCTATATGTGGGGTAGACCGGTTCTCCGGGACATAAACCCTCCGTTTCCTCATAAACCTGGATGAAATATTCTTCACCCCGTATCTCCACTACCTCTCCAAAGAGTCTGTAACGTCCGACACGCACCATATCATATATGCATGTCCCGCTTAACCCTTTAGCCACGACAAGGGGGCCGGAAACCTTTATAATTGTTCCGTTATTGTTGTACATAACCTATAGAAATTACGTAACAGTTTAGCTTCTTGAAAGAAATATCCAATGCATTCTTTGCATTAGGGCAAGGGCAATGCATGTACCCATGACAAACACACCCCTCTTTTTAGAGGGGACTTCCGCTCTCCCCTCTAAAAAGAGGGGCTGGGGGTGTGTTTCATATCAGCAAGTGCTTTACCCCTATAAAACAGGAGTTTTCAAAAAACTAAATTGATACCATTTATCAATAGACTTCATATCACGCTCTAAATGACAGCTTTATCAGATTTCGTTTAGACACATTTATATAAAAAAGATGCATAGTGAGTATTCGTAGATCCAGATCTGATTTAATTGTAATTCGTTCATAATCTCGCGAATCGAATTCCTTTTTTATCAAGAGCGAATATAGGGTATTTACTAGAGACTCTAAAGCGATTATAAAGAAAATAGCAGAAGAGAGATAAAGGACGTCTTTCGTGAGTTTATTTTGTTTTCTCTGCGTTCTCTGTGCCTCTGTGGTGAACTAGCCTGTTTTTGTTAAAATATCCACCCCAACGGCACGTCCGATTTCTTTGCTGAGTTCGATCATGCTGGTACGTCTGCTTCCTTGCCCTGTAGGAATAATGGTAATTGCCTTGTTCGTTTTACTCCTTAACTCCGTAATCGTATCGAGGCATTGTTCTGCCATGTTTTCTGTAATTAATATAATTGACACCTGAGAGTTTTGGGCAGTTTTCCTGAGAGCAGAAACGGTATCTGCTGTCGTTTTCACAGGTTCAATTTCGACCCCTATGCTTTGATAGGGCAGGATATCTTCCTTTTCGCCGATGATGACAATTTTAGACATAGGTTCTTCGTAATCGCTCTCTTAATAAATTATTTTCTATCCTGTGCACTTTTCCACCCAGCAGAAGTTTTAAGTTAAATACTTCGGTAGCAAGGCCACTGAGATACCCAAACACCCTTTCTGGTCCGAATGGGATGTACTTTACTGGACGGAGCATGTCCAATAAATAATTATCGGTTGCCACTTCGTATTGAAATGAAATATTCCTGGATAAATTTGATAATAATAACCCCTGTAGAGACGCATTGCAATGCGTCTCTACAAAAATCTTACGCAATGTATTTTCAGATGCCCATACAGTATTCTTGGTCAATTTATAAAACACGTTCCCTTTATCAAATTTCTCGATGAAATACTGATTGAAAAGATTCATATCTATTTTTAAACTCATTGCACGCCGCATTATTTCTAGCCCCTTTATAAACTGAAAGGTTTTTACATACGTTTTAATAACGTTAATTCCTGTTCCTTCACAAATACTTCCCATATACCTCAAATAAGCCCCATCAAAAATCATATCGATTACAAAAGGAATCGATTCTTTACTTATTCTGTTTATAATGGACTTAAAAAACGAGATTGATTCTTTGAATATCTCTGGTAAAATGGACACCCTGTCCTGCCATATATCATCTAACCTATCCTGACTGACGGTTCCCCAGAGAAATGCACCTGCTCCTGCGCCAAGAACTTTAGATTTTGCAAATTGCTTCAGATTAATGAAATCATTTCTTATTAAGAAAAAGTCGCAGACGGCGCTGTCGGGCGACAAAGAACGCATCTCATACAATCGGTTGTAATAATATTCATCAAGCAATTTCTCGAATTCGTACAAATGCTTCGCATGGGTAAAGTAAGCCTTCAACGGGGTATCATTCATGTTTGCCAGCACATCTTTAAAATCATCGGTGGATAGCAGTCTTTCAAAGAAGTTTGAACTGAGCAGACAGCACTCCAGGACGTTAACCCGTCCTGATACATAACACCAATCATAATGGCGCACACTGTTTCCCATATCGCTCATTTATTTTTCAGTATATGAATTTGAATTCTTGGACACTGCCTGTAGGTTGGGTGTACATGTCTGTGTGCCTGCCTGAGCAAAGCTCGCAGTCAGACGGACACGCACACAGGCGCAGACAGAGCGCACACACCCCCTACCCACGCCAGCGGGGGACAGATGATGGGTTCGCTTCGCTTAACCTATCACACATGACTATTTTCCATATTGTATGAATTTTTCTTTGGACACGGATGAACACAGATTTTCAGAATATTAAATGTTAGTAAGGGACGGAGCGCCGTGCCCCTAGAGTGTATATCTGCGAAAATCTGCGTCCCAAATAAATCAGGCACTTACAACCACCCCTCTTTCCCCTCCTTCGCAAGGAGGGTATGAAGGGGAAGTATTCCACAGACTATTTGCCATAGTAGTTACGGACACGAAAACCGCTTAAATAAAACAATAATTCCCATACTATCAAGCTACAATTCTACATCAGATAGTCGCAGCATATCGTTTAGTTTTGGGATTAACGTCGTACGGAGGTTTTTTACAATGGTATCCAGGGTATAGTCGATCTCATAATGTTTTGTCTTTATAATAAAACCGTCTTTTATATCAATAGCCGTTGTATTCAGGCTAATCCGTGCCTTTCTGCCCTTATTAATGTCATCGATAAAGGCATTGGTTATTCTTTTTAAATCCCTTGTGTTAAGGGACAACTCCCCTTCCAGATGATCGGGTATTTTTGCCAGCCATTTTCCTATCAAAACAAAATAATCGTTATCAGGAAGCGATTGTATTCGACTGATTGCGCTTTCCAGAACACTATCAATTACCCTATTTTTAACCTTCAGCAATTCCATTTTATAATCACTCTTTAATTTGCCCAAAAACCTCTTCATATCTTCCATGAGGCGCTTTTCATCGGCC
>JANLHY010000137.1 GCA_024653795.1 Candidatus Brocadiaceae bacterium
CCAGCGTGACCTGGCTGTATTCCACGCCATCGATGTGGCCAATCCACGCGAACCCTTCTGGAGCATTCTGTTCGAGGCTGTCAAGTATAGCCTGATAGAGATGATAGAAAATTGCTTTTTCCCTTTGAGGCTATATTAAAACAAAAACCGAAGAAGATTACAATTTTTTTAATTCTTTCAGCTAAATTGAACACCAAAGAAGATAGAAAATGAAAAGACGTCATGAAAGTATAGGAGCATTATAAGAGGATGGGTAATGTGCAGCAAATTACCCGATATGAGGTGTTAGTTAATCAGTATGGATTGATTGACCCTGCACAACCGCTTTTCAGGATGGCAACCGTGAATGCGTGAGAAGAAGCCTGCCGGAAAGCCATGTGCGGGAAAACCGTCAGTATTGTAGGGTGGATTAAGCGCAAGCGAATCCACCGATTATGAAAATATTGTTGGTGGATTCGGCAGCCCTTGGCGAAGTAACAAAAAACGAGGCCCTGGCGGCCATAAAATCCTGGCCGCGCCGTTTTCCGGATCGCCGCCTACGGTACTTAAAGTCCTTATTGTGGGATAGCGGATTGCTTGTGGGCTGGGTCGGGGAGACGGGAAGGCGGCTGAGTAATATCGCGGAGCTGGCATTGATTTGCAGATGGGCGAGTACAAATTGACGATTGATCTTCTTTCCAATCGTAAATCAAAACCCCGGGCGGGTTCAGGTCATGTAACCTGAACCCTGATTTTGATAGTATAAAAGCGTAGTGTCGGCAATAATGCGCTCAAAAAATAAAAGGTAGGGTTCAAGTTGCAAACTTGAACCCGCAATCAGTCAAACCCACAGTTCATCCGATACGGTTACTGTAAGTTTTGGAAACGTAAGGCTTATGGCAAACGCAGGGAAAAGCCAGTCAGTTAAAGTGGGAGATACTGTAACGCTGGCAGGCGATGGAACGGATGCGAACGGGGATGCGTTAAGTTACCGATGGATACTTTCATCGCTTCCTGAGGGAAGTTTGTCTGAGATAGCAGATTCAACATCGAACGTAACGACCTTTATACCCGACCGTGCGGGAACCTATGTGGTACAGCTTGTCGTAAGCGATGGTTCTCTTGATAGTGAGCCGTGCGCAATTCAAATACAGGCTTTTACCGAGCAAACAAGAGTTATAACTGCCATTCAGGAATTGGAAACAGAGATAGCGGAATTAGATACCGGTGAGTTCAGGAGTGGCGGTATGCAGAATTGGCTGTTAAACAAGCTCAATGCCGTGATAGCGAATGTAGAAGCGGGTAAGTATGCAGACGCTGCGAATCAGCTTCGGAATGATGTTTTGCCAAAAATGGGTGGCGTAGAAAACCCAGAAGGGGATAAAGGCGACTGGATTGTTGGCAGCAGATCACAGTGGATACTGTATCGGGAGGTTCAGGATGCTATGAAGGCGTTAGAAATAGCACGATAGTAGTCAATGCGTCTTCATCTCTATCAGAGTGGCAAATAATCTGTATGATCACCTAATATGTATAGGAAATTCAAAGTAGGGACACGGAGCGCCGTGTCCCTGCGTTTAAACATTTTTCAATACTAAAGGATCGATTTTTGGGAATAAGGGTTTTCCCTTGTGGACAACGGTATCTTTCTTAAACCCTTGCTGGAATTCCAGGCTGAGAGAGCAGTTGTCTTCTAAGATACCCATCTGTCGTTGAATTTCAACAGCGGTTCCCGGCATAAACGGATAGATAAACACAGAGATATCTTTAATAGCCCTGGCCAATGAACCGATGACTGCTGCAAGCTGTGTTCTTGTAATGCTTGTTTTAGCAAGCAACCAGGGTTTCTTGTCTTCTATGAATTTATTGGCATGGCCTATAAATTCCCAGATATTCTCGAGTGCCTTGCTAAATTGGAGTTCTTCCATTTCGTCATCTACTTTGTCACAGGTACTTTTTGATAACCTTTTTAGTTCGTCATCTGTATCTGCAATCTCTGGAATGACTCCATCAAAGTATTTTTCGATCATGGTTAATGTGCGGTGTAATAGATTACCAAGGTCGTTGCCGAGGTCGGAATTTATTCTGTGGATAAGGGCGCTGTGAGAAAAATTACCATCTAAACCGAAAGGGACTTCTCTCAGGAGAAAATATCTGTAGGCGTCAGCGCCGTAAGATTGAATAATACTCGTTGGGTCTATTGCATTTCCTAAGGATTTTGATATCTTTTGGCCTTCAATAGTCCACCAGCCGTGCGCAAAGACTTTAAAGGGCAGATCTATTTTCAGCGACATGAGTATGGCAGGCCAGATAACGCCATGAAACCATAAGATTTCTTTCCCGATAATATGGACGTTTGCAGGCCAGTATTTTTGAAATTTTTTCATGTCATCTTCGTATCCCAGGGCGGTAATATAGTTCAGAAGCGCATCAATCCATACATAAATAGTGTGTGTCGGGTCCATGGGGACTTGGATGCCCCATTCTACAGCCGAGCGGCTGATACTAATGTCTTCTATCTGAGTTTTAATTCGGTGCAGTAATTCATTTTTTCTCGGTTCGGGTTGAATAAAATGGGGATGTTTTTCATAGTAATCAAGGAGGCTTTTCTGGTATTTTGCTAACCTGAAAAAATAATTCTTTTCCTTTACTTTTTCAACAGGCCGTTTACATTCCGGGCATTTCCTTTCTTCAAGTTGTGATTCAATCCAGAAACTTTCACAGGGGATGCAATACCATCCCTCATATTCCCCAAGATAGATATCTCCATTCTCAAAGATTTGTTGAAAGATTTTTTTTACACGACTGCAATGCCGTTCCTCGGTCGTCCGTATGAAATCGTCATTGGAGATGTCGAGGTTATTCCATAAAGTCTTGAATTTATCGACTACATCAGTGACAAATTCCATTGGAGTTTTGTTACATGCCTGTGCCGCTTTTTGAATTTTTTGGCCATGTTCATCCGTTCCTGTCAGGAAGAAGACGTCTAAGTCTTTTGCTCTTTTATATCGAGCCAGCACGTCGGCGGCAATTGTCGTATAAGAATGGCCGATATGCGGCGCGTCATTTACATAGTAAATGGGTGTTGTAAGATAAAAGGTGCGTTTATTCAAGATCGCAATCCTTTTCACAGGGTTGATCACACATCGGTTCTTTTTGCCGCAAGGGTTCTCTTACTTTGTCTATAATATCTTGGACCGACACATGAATTTTGTTTCCATTTTCCAGCTCAATGGTAACTTGTTGTTGTAATACATCATAATTAATGACTTCCCCAACTCCTTTCGCTGTTTTCACA
>JANLHY010000662.1 GCA_024653795.1 Candidatus Brocadiaceae bacterium
GGGTGTGGGACAGTAAAACTATGCACCTACCCAAAAAAGATTATGCCAAAGTGTGGTGAGCCCATAAGCTATCTCAACCCTATCTTCTCTTCTTTGAGCAAACCTCCAACCTGTTCTTTTCTTGTCTTCTGAAAAACCACTTTCAGATTGGTTTCTCTGAAAGTACTCTTCTAGAAATTCTTCTGTATTATCTGCAAATTCATAAAGCATCTTGCACCATTCTCCTAATCCCAAGTGAGCAATGTTCTTTTTTGGAATAATATAAGGTTTAACTTTTCCTAATATTTTCTGAATCAAATCGACATAATATTCAGCTGCATAATATCTATCCAACCTTAAACTTTTGATTAATATACCTGATTCTCTCGCCATATTTAGGCCTTCGATGAAGGCCTCCTTTTCACACTTAAAACTAGTTCCATATCCAACATACATCCTAGTTTTGATGTCAATTAAAGCAAAAGAATAGATGTACTTTGGTTTCTTTTTTTCAGTATTCTCTGAAGAATCTTTCAAATTTTCAGTATGGTTTTCTTTTGCTTTATCTTTTAATTTCTGAGCACTTGTTGCATAATGTTGAGTGATCTTAATCCCATGTCCTGTTCCATCCCCACCACAATTTGCTTCTTGGATATTTTTCTTATCCAAAAGCAAAGAGTGAAGATTTAATATTGCCAGACGAACACCTTCGTCTGAATATAATCTTTCAATTGTTTTATAACTAACATCAATATTTGATAAAACAGAAAACATAACTATCATCCATTCCATTGCTCGATTGCTTTTGCCAATAAAATGTTTTAGTAAAATCAAAAGAGTTTTTTGTTTCAAAGTTAATTTTGGTTCATTCCCTCGATTCTCCATTTTCACTATATTTATTGAAGAAACTGCTTCTTCAACTAAGGGCTCAAGGTCATGAAAAGCAGTTTTTGCTCTTTGAGCAAACTGTTGTTCATAAGTTCTCCAATCTCTTTTCTTTTGAGGGTGCTTCTTTTTGTAATCTTCAATAATATCATCAATACGATATATTATTTGTCGAATTTCTTTACTTTCTTTAGCCATATGTATAAAGGAATACCGAAAACTTTATAAAGTTTGTTGCTCCATAGAGCAACTATGCCAAGAAAAGTAAAAGCAATCACGGGTGGAAAGTTGCAATTAACTGAAGAAGTTGAGGAGATCTACGAGAAAAGAGTTGTACCTCATGGGAATGGTGCAAAGATTCTTGCTCAGAAAAAGGATATTGGGAAAAGAGTGTATGTAATAATGATTAAGGATTAACTAATTGCATTTTACTGTCCCACACCC
>JANLHY010000673.1 GCA_024653795.1 Candidatus Brocadiaceae bacterium
ATTGAGAGCGAACAAGCTAATGAAACAGCAGAGGTCGCTGCTTAGGAGAAAAAATGGACGCCACTGAAAAAATTTCAACTAAAAACTTGACAAGCTCCAACACCCCACTTCCACAATTCTCTAAACCCGTATAAGAGAACTTTCTTTCCATAACTTCCTTCGATTTCAATACTGCCCAATGGGGCAACTTCCCATGCTTTCATAGCAGCCGTTTTACCCACTGGCCATGTCTCTCCTCCAGTAATTGCATTATCATACCTTGATGGGAGTAACTCCTTAAACACAATGTTTTCGTTAGAGTCGCGAACAATCAAATGCTTATTTCCAGAAAGTTCGACTGACTTACAAACCCATCTGCCTTTATGCAATCCAAATCCTGATTCTACGCCAACGTTAATCGTAGCACCGCCGCCATACTTATCAAAATTCTTCCCTAGACTTAAATCACGATTTCCTTCAACCCTAACATGCGCATAACCTTTTCCATCAGGTTCTGTTGGTACATAAATATTAAGTTTTACAGGAGTTAGTTCATGGGATACTCCAAAATCTTTCCATCCAAATAATTTTGTTGCCTTATAGTATATGAAACCCAAATTGGGATTTTGTAATTTCCTATCAATCTGGCTGTGTTGAGGCCAATTATAGTATCTTAATTTTATTTCTTCACCTTTTGCTAAGGATTTAATAACGGATTCGGCTTCTACCGCATTAGTAGGCTTCAAACCGTTTCCCTTGCTTAAAGAGTTCAAAGAGAAAGGCTTATTTTCCCCAACACGAATCAGATGTGTAACGTCAAAGGCAAAGTTCAGATCGTCTGAATTAGCCCAGATTGCAAAATCATTACTACCATAAACCGCCATGCAAATTGGTCCGAAATCCAAAAATATTACTCCAGACTTCTTATCCGTCATGTCATCGACGATAGAAACAATTTTCGCCTCGAACCCTTCAAAAAGTGTTTTTCGTTCATCTGCAAAAGCGGGGTTTGATAAAAACAAGGCAAAAAGCAAAACGAATACAATGTGTTGTCGAGTAGACATCATAAATCTCCTTCTTTAGATATAGTTTGTTTTTTCCGTTTCTCCACTCTTTCGATATGAGGAGTGCCACAGTATTCAATCAGGAAGTAGAGTGGGGTCACATCTTAAATGTTAAATAGGAAGTAGAGTGGGGTCACATCTTAAATGTTAAATATTGACATTTTTTATGTTGCTATTATAATGACTTCTCAACTATCTTTCATCTTAAATATTTAACAAAAGAACTCATGGCAAGGCCTTTACGTATAGAATATTCAGGTGCGTATTAT
>JANLHY010000782.1 GCA_024653795.1 Candidatus Brocadiaceae bacterium
ATTCAACGGACCTACTCGAATCGACCAGCTTTACGAGATCGGATACATCATGCCAAGCTGATTTGAGAAGGGTATACAGGACTCTCCGGCTTCCATAAGCATAGAATAAAAATAAAAACATATGTTATCAGTTTTTGAAGATGCTGAGCAAACACCAAATTACCCTTTACGTTTCCCATGAAAATGGGGATTCGTTTCTCCCTCAGGGTTTTTAACATATCTTTTTGTTTTTTGATGATTTATTTTTTAGTTTATGCGGAGGCTCTATAGTTTGTATGAAAAGAAAACACAGCTAAAAAAACGCAACAGCAGTGTGGGTTTCCGGCGATTTGAGATATGTTTCCACGTATTAAGGAGTAGTATATGGTAATATGTTTAGTAATATGGGCGAAAGAAGTCCGTATCGGACTGGCAGTGTGATACAATTAGAGTTAGGTAGGTGTGATTATGGACTGCAAAAATGAACTTTTACTTGTGAAAAACAAGGGTTCTTATAATTATCAAGATAAGACAGAACAAGTGACTGAATACAGTCTTATTGACGGTAAATATCAAATTACTTATAAAGCTGGCAAAACATATTTTTATGGCAGAAGCAATGTACTTCATCTAAAAAATCCTCAAAAAATAGATATTGAAAATTTTATACTATATATAAATAATACCCCTGAAAAAAATGTTGTAGAAGCATATGACTTTGATAGATTTATTAAAGTGTTTTATAGCAATAAAACACCAGAAAGTTATGCGAAAAATCTTGTTTCTTTTGAGGGTTCTTGTTTAAACAAACCAGATGCAAAAGCTTGTTTCAAATATTTTAAAAAAATAGCTGGGTTAAATCAGATAAGAGAGAAAGACATAGAGAAGTCATTTCTTGGGAGAGAATATGACAGAATAGAAAAAGTAAACGAGAACAGTGTACTTGGCTTATATATGATGCAAAAAACACTGCTAAAGAAACAAAGTAACAATACGCCTATTTTCCCGTTTGGATTTAATCTAAGCCAAAAAATAGCGACAGAACACGCAATGAATGAAACAATTAGTATAATTGAAGGACCCCCTGGCACAGGCAAAACGCAAACGATTCTTAATATAATCGCAAATGCAATTGTCACCGGAAAAACCGTTGCGGTTGTGTCAAATAACAATTTAGCAACTGTTAATATCCAAGAAAAATTAAAGAAATATGGTCTCGACTTTTTCACTGCTTTTTTAGGTAATAAAAACAACATAGAAAAGTTTGCCGCAGAGCAAACTGGCAAATATCCAGATATGTCAAGCTGGGAAGTTGCTATTAAAGAACAGAACAAACTAAAAACAGATGCTAGCGTTTTACAAAAAAGGTTAGACTCTATGCTTTTGATGCAAAACAAATCAGCGATGCTTAAACAGGAACTGTCGGAGCTTCTAACCGAACAAAAATATTTTAGTGACTACTATCGCACAAGAAGTAGCAAAAATATAGACAGGATATTACTTTATAAACCTTCTCCTGAGAGGATAATGTCTTTCATTGTGAAGTATCAGTTTCTGCTTGAAAACAATAAGCCGCTAAATATGCTTACAAAACTCAAATTTTTAATATTATATGGCATATATAATTTAGGGAAATATAATCCTGAAGATGTTGTTCTCAACCTTCAAATGTTGTATTACGATAGCAAAAAAAGTTTATTGAAAAACGAGATAGAAACAATCAAGAACACATTGCAAAGAGATAATTTTGAACAAATAATGCAAGAATACACAGATGTTTCAATGAAGTTACTCAAAGCAGAATTGTGCAAAAAATACGGTAAAAACACTGAAAGGACTATATTTCAAAAAGGGGATAATAAACGAAAATTTACTGAGTTTGTCAAAGAGTATCCGATTATTCTTAGTACCACACATTCGCTTAGATATTGCACCGATGAAGATTACATGTTTGATTATGTTATTATTGACGAGGCTTCACAGGTCGATTTAGTAACAGGCTCATTGGCGTTATTAAGTGCTAAAAAAGCTGTAATAGTTGGCGACCTAAAACAGCTCCCAAATGTAATAACACAGGAACTTAGGGAGAGTGCTCAAAAAATATTTGAAAGTACAAATTTGCCTGCGGCATATAATTACAGCGAGCACAGCATATTGTCGTCAATTTCAAGTTTGTATGCTAACATTCCCAGAACACTATTAAGAGAACATTATCGTTGCCATCCAAAGATTATTGGTTTTTGCAATCAGAAGTTCTACAACAATGAACTAATAGTATTAACAGAAGAAAATCCTGACGATTTGCCACTATCAATTTACAGAACGGTGGAGGGCAATCACGCCAGAAGGGTGACGAACGAGGACAATAAAGGGGTTTATAATAGCCGTGAGATTGAAGTAATATTTAATGAAGTGCTTAAAAAAGGTGAGCAAGACGCCAATTTGAGCAAGGTTGGAATCGTTTCACCGTATCGTATGCAAGCAGATAAAATAAATGATATGAAAGGCCAGAATATAGCAGTTGAAGCGGATACTGTGCATAAATATCAAGGGCGAGAAAAAGATACAATTATTATGACGACGGTTGTAAACGAATTAAACAGTTTTGTTGATGATGCAAATCTTGTGAATGTAGCAATTTCTCGTGCTATCAAAAAGATTATAGTTGTATCATCTAAAAATATTAGTAAACAGCATGGCACAAATATCGGAGATTTTATCAGATATATTGAATATAACGCCCGAAGCGAAGAAATTGTAAACAGCAATATAGTATCCATTTTTGATATACTATACAGCAAGTATTCCGAAAAACTTTTAGCTGTAATTAAAAAAATCAAAAAGGTGTCAGAAAATAAATCTGAAAATCTTATGAATATGGTCATAGAAAGAGTTTTATCGGATCCGCAGTATAACTCATTGAAGTGTGTTTTGCACATTCCACTAAGAATGCTTATAAAAGAAATAGATATTTTAACTGAGCAAGAACGGGAATTTGTGACAAATGTTATGACACATACAGACTTTGTTATATTTAGTAAATTTGATAAACGCCCGATTTTGGTTGTTGAAGTTGACGGTTTTGCTTTTCACGAAAACAACCCCAAACAGTTAAAAAGAGATAATATGAAAGACGGTATTTTGCAAAAATACAACATACCTATTTTACGAATAAGGACAAACGATAGCGGCGAGGAAGCAAAGCTTCGTCAAAAACTTGATAAAATTATTAATATAAGCGAAAAAA
>JANLHY010000739.1 GCA_024653795.1 Candidatus Brocadiaceae bacterium
TAGTTCAGGTATAATCTTTCTTGCCACCGTTTCGTCCAGAACGGTTTCAATCGCATAACCAGCCCCTTCAGATAGTGTAGAAATTGTGGGCTTTCTCAGCGCAGGTAGTCTTTTTAGCACCTCATCCAGCGCTCCGTTTGGAACGTTCATTTTTAATCCGACTTTTTCACGGGCAATGATTGCCCCTTCAAAGAGCATAGCAAGATTCTCTATCTTGGTGCGCCTCCAATCATCTAACCAGGCATGATGGTTGGCAATAAGCAACGTCGAAGATTCCATAATAGTTTCCACAATACGGAGTTTATTTGCCTTCAGGCTGCTGCCAGTTTCGGTAAGTTCTACAATCGCATCGACAAGGTCGGGGGCCTTCGCCTCCGTTGCACCGTGAGAAAACTCAATATCAGCAACTACCCCCCGTTCTGCCAGGTACTGCTGTGTTACATTTACCAGTTCAGTTGCAATCCTTTTGCCCTGCAAATCTTTGACAGAAAGTATGGCCGAATCTTCAGGAACAGCCAGTACCCACCTGACCTTTGTTAGCTGCTGTTTGGCATATACCAGGCTCACGACTATCTTCACGTCCGAACCGGCTTCCTTAACCCAATCTGCGCCAGTGAGACCTGCGTCAATAATGCCCTTTTCAACATAGCGTGACATATCCTGCGGCCGGATTAATCTTACAGAAATTTCATCGTCATCAATCGTAGGATAATAGGACCGCGCACTCACACGGACGGTATAACCCGCCTTTTTCATCATATCGATGGTTGCTTCCTGGAGACTTCCTTTCGGTAAACCTAAATGTAATTTCTTCATTCTTCTAACTCGCTTTTTATAATGATATCGCTTCCTTTAACTGCCTCGTCAATAAGTTTCAAAATATGAGCGCTCTTTTTGATCGATTCATCCAGGCAAAATGTCAAAAGAGGGGTATATCTTATCTGTAAACAAGATCCTACTTTTGTTTGAATAAATCCTTTGGCATTTTCTAACCCTTTTAAAGTCTTTTTCTGTGTAACATCATCTCCTAATATAGAAATATATATCTTTGCCCTTTTCAAATCAGGTGTAACTTCTGCCTTTGTCACGGTAATAAAGCTTATCCGAGAGTCCTTCAGTTCATACAGTATGATTTTACTTACTTCCTGTTTGATGGCCTCAGCCACCCTTTCCATCCTTCTTGATGACATAACAAACCCCCTTTCCTCTTACGATCTTACAAATTTATGAATAAACAAAACCTATATAGTAATTGTCTATAAAGAGGGATTTAAAATCTGCACGCGCATTTCTTCAGAGTGAGGTTAAATAAATTCGAGGTGATAGTCCACAAGCTCAACAGAAACTGCACATCGGAACATATTTATTAAATT
>JANLHY010000759.1 GCA_024653795.1 Candidatus Brocadiaceae bacterium
AATTTTGAATTAAAGAGAAGAAGATAATTTGTGAGTTAAGGTGTAAGGGTGTCCTTCTGGGCATATAAATATTTATGCCCTTTACATAGAATTCCAGTGAGGTGCAAGCCTCACTGGAATTTTTTTTGTCTAAAATAAATGAGAGCCACCGGGTGACGAAAAATTTTGGAGCAGAAAACGCTTCCGTTCCATTGGATAAGCACAGGACGAATGGTTTCTTCAGGGAGAGACGGTGGAGGGAAATATCTGGCGTATTGGGTTGAATTATCAGGAATTGCCATATGAGTCATTTCGAGAAAACGTTACCATTGAAGTGCTTGCTGAAAAAACAGTTTGCATTTGACAAAGTCTGCAAGTTACTAATATAATTAACGAGCTTATATTCGGTTCTTCACGAGCCATTATTATACAATTTTCTGAATATTTTATAATGGCACGAATTATTCCCCTCTTGTGAGGGGTTAGGGGTGGGTCCATTGGTCGTGAAATTTCAGTGAATATCCCACGTATTACCGACTTACCCACCCCTAAATCCCCTCCCAAGAGGGGACTTTCTAACTCGACTATGCTTGCCAAAAGAATTATACCCTGCCTTGATGTAAAAGATGGGCGTGTCGTTAAAGGAACGAATTTCTTGAATTTAAAAGACGCAGGAGATCCCGTTGAAATAGCGGCTTTATATGACAAAGAAGGCGCCGACGAGTTAACCTTTCTCGATATTACAGCATCTTACGAAAACAGAGACATTATTCTCGATGTCGTTCAAAAAACTGCTGAACAGGTATTTATGCCCTTGACCGTTGGAGGAGGCATTCGGAATATCGAGGACATCCGCAAATTGTTAAATGCCGGGGCTGATAAAGTTTCCATCAATACAGCCGCAGTTAAAGATTCTGGGTTTGTTACAAAGGCATCCAGACGGTTTGGCAGCCAATGTATCGTGGTCGCTATTGACGCAAAAAAAGCAAAAAGCAGTATTGATTCAACAAGATGGGAAGTTTATATAAATGGCGGCAGAACGCCTACTGGCTTGGATGCCGTTATATGGGCAAAGGATGTTGAAGCAAAGGGCGCCGGTGAAATATTACTAACAAGCATGGATTGCGACGGCACCAAGGACGGCTTTGACATCGAGTTGAACCGAACCATATCAGAGGCAGTGAATATTCCCGTTATAGCCTCTGGTGGAGCTGGTAAATTGGAACATTTTTTCGATGTCTTTACTAAGGGAAAGGTTGATGCAGCCCTGGCTGCCTCTATTTTTCATTATAGAGAAATATCTATCCAGGAAGTAAAAGAGTATCTGATCAAAAAAGGTATTAATGTGAGAATCAACAAATAGTTATACATTTTTATGACTAAAAATTCTGAAAATGGCAACAATTTAGTTTTTTGAAAAAATCCAGGGGAAAATAATAAAAAAATAATTTATTTTCCCAATTCATTGACATTATTTATTTTAATGATATAATAATAGCGTTTAAAATATCGTTTTAAACATTCATCTTCCCAATTAATGGTAAACTTTATACCTCAAGAAAAGATTGCAGAAATACAGCAAGCCTCAGATATTATTCAAATCATATCAGAGCACGTCCACCTAAAACAAAGCGGCAGAAATTTTACAGGCTTGTGTCCTTTTCATTCAGAAAAAACTCCCTCATTTACGGTAAACCCAGAGAAAAAACTTTTTAAATGCTTCGGGTGCGGCGAAGGTGGAACGGTATTTCAATTTATCATGAAACAAGAAGGTGTGGATTTTGTGGAAGCCGTAAAATTGGCAGCTTCCAAGTCACATATTGATCTTTCTCATTTACAGGATAATAAAAAGACATCTCTTTGGGGTGCAGAAAAGACCCATTTGTTAAACGCAACCATTTTTGCTGCAAAATTTTATCACAGTATCCTGGTTAACAGCGAATTTGGAAAAGTTGCAAGAGATTACTTACAAAAACGGCAGATAAACGATCAATCCATCAAAAACTTCTGTCTTGGCTACTCCCCCAATAGCTGGGATGCGCTCTTGAAAAAATGCAAGGAGCGTAACATTCCCACTGAACTATTAGAAAAAGCGGGTTTGATTATTTCAAAAAAGGAAGGAAATGGGTATTACGATCGCTTTCGGAACAGGCTGATGTTTCCAATATTAGACGCAAGGAAACAGGTCGTTGGTTTTGGGGGCAGGTCTTTAGATGATTCACTTCCAAAATATCTCAATTCACCAGAAACCGTTCTTTTTAACAAGAGCAATGCCCTTTACGGTATCGATATCGCAAAAAATGCCATTTTGAAGCAGCATAGAGTAATACTCATGGAGGGTTATACAGATGTAATCATGGCACATCAGCATGGAATCGATTGGTCAGTTGCCGTGATGGGAACATCTATATCAAAACAGCACCTGAGGCAATTACGGCAATACTGTAATCAGGTAATACTCCTGCTTGATTCCGACATTGCAGGCCAGAAATCTTCTGATAGAAACCTGGATATTTTTATTGAAGAAGAATTTGATGTAAAAATTGCCCAACTGCCTAAAGACTTTGACCCCTGTGACTATCTCGTAGCAGAAGGCGCGAAGAGTTTTCTGGCATGTGTCAATAGCGCCAAAGATTTTTTCAGTTTTAAGATCGAAATGGCCGCCTCCAAATGGGACATGTCAACCATTCATGGCAAGGCAAATGCCATCAACGACATTCTTTCGACAGCAATGAAAATGCCTGATGTCATCAAACGTAATTTACTCGTTAAATGGATCGCCGAAGAGATGTCCATTGATGAGGGAACATTGAGGTCACAGCTAAAAAAATTTAACAAACAACCCTTTACCACAGATAAAAAACCTGTCGAACAACGATTAGATGCTTCTTCAAAGGTGGAGCGAGAACTCTTGTATTTGATGTTATCATCCAATATACTTATACCAAAGGTATTAGAAGAGATAAGCTTGGAAGAATTTACCAATAAGGATTTTCAGCAGATAGCTGGGAAGACAGTTGAATTATACCATAAAAATAGCGTTGTAAAAGGCGAAGATGTGTTACATATATTGGATGACGCCCGACTCAATAAAATTCTCATGGACATTGTAACAACAGAGGAGTTTCAAAATATTACTGATCATGACAATAGGCTAGAGTCATGCATTCATTTTTTAAAGAGGCGGAATAGCAAAAAAGAAATGCGCCAAACAAAGAAAAAAATGTTAGAAACCGTCAAGGTTAATAGTAGCGAGGAAGATATCGTTATCTTATTGGGTGAATTTCATAGAAAAAACAGAAATATCCATGCTTTGAAAAATAAAACTTAGCTCTCATTTTGCTTTTGTGCTGTTAACACAGTGTGATAAATCTGGACAAAAAAGGGGAATATTGGTTATCTCCATATAATTTATTAAGGAGGTCTATCTTTAAATGGATAATTTGAATCAAAAAATTAAGCATCTCGTACAAAAGGGCAAAGAAAAGGGTTACTTAACATACGAAGAACTGAACGATATGTTGCCCGATGATGCGGATATTTCTCCGGAAAAGATTGACGACATCCTGATGATGCTGGATGAGTTGGGAATAGATCTCATTGATGAAACAGAAATTGAGAGCCGCGATGTTGCTGATGCGGAGGAAACGCCAGTTTTTCAAGAAGTCGATTTGGAATTCGGCGAAGTTCCGACAATTACTGAAAAGATAGACGATCCTGTTCGCATGTATCTCACCCAAATGGGCGAAATCCCCCTGCTTACACGAGACGAAGAAATCATGCTTGCAAAAAAGATCGAAATTACGAGAAAGCGATTTTTAAAGAAGGTACTGCATTCCGACCTCTCACTGGCAACCTGTTTAAGGATAATGGAGGATGTGAATAATGGGGAACTTTCGTTTGATCGTACCTTGAAGGTTAATACGGTGGTCGATAATTGCAAGGAAGAAATTCTAGAACAGTTTCCCAGAAGTTCTAAAATCCTAAAAACGATACTTCAGAAAAACAAAGACGATTATCTTCGAGCCAAACGAAAACAGACTTCTGAAAAAGAAAGAATAAAACTGCTTCGGGTAATCAGGAATAGAAGGCGAAAAGGCATCGACCTGCTTGAAGAAATAAATATCCGCACAAAACGAATACAGCCCCTGATGAAGAAACTCCAGGAAATCGCCCATGAAATGGAAGAGCTGGAAACACAGATCATGGAATGTAAACAGCGTTCCAAGCCAAATGGTCGTTATAAAGAACTGGAATCTCAATACGAAAAGTTGGAAAGTATGGTTTTGGAATCTCCCAAGAGATTAAAACGCCGTGTTGAATCTGTTGAAAATATTTACAGGGAACATGAGGGCACTAAAAGAAAACTTTCCGGGGCAAATCTAAGACTCGTGGTAAGTATTGCCAAAAAATATAGGAACCGTGGTTTAAGTTTCCTGGATTTAATTCAAGAGGGCAATACGGGACTTATGCGCGCTGTGGACAAATACGAGTATCGCCGGGGATACAAATTCAGCACCTATGCTACGTGGTGGATACGCCAGGCAATTACCCGTTCAATTGCCGATCAGGCAAGAACGATACGTATTCCCGTACACATGATCGAAACCATGAGTAAGATTCGAAACGTTTCGAAGAAACTTCTGCAAGAAAAAGGCCGTGAACCAACCATTGAGGAGATCGCGAAAGAAGTAAAGATCACCGTAGGAGAGGCACGGCGTGTGCTCAAGATATCCCGACATCAAATATCGCTGGATCGGCCTGTTGGTGAAAGCGAGGACAGCTCCTTTGGTGATTTTATCGAGGATGAAAAGGCAGAATCCCCAGTATCTGCTGCAACCCAGGAGATGCTGAAAGATAAGATTGAGAATGTACTGGAAACGTTAACCTATCGCGAAAGAGAAATCATTAAACTTCGATACGGTATCGGCGATGGATACACGTATACGCTTGAAGAGGTGGGCAAGATATTTAAGGTCACTCGTGAAAGAGTACGACAAATTGAGGCAAAGGCGGTACGGAAATTACAACACCCGATTAGAAGCCGGAAACTCGAAGGATTCCTGGACGGAATTGGCGGAGATTGACTGGTAGAGACAAGTTTCAAACCTGTCTGTACTTTATCCCGGTTAATGCACGTAAAATTATCTGGAAAGAGGCATGAATGAACGAACAGATAGAGGTACTTCGGCGGTTACAGTCAATAGACACAAAGCTGAAAAGACTGGAGGGCGATAAACTCTATAGAGATTACGACGTTCAAAAAAAACAAAATCAGATTCAACAAAAGAAAGCGGAATTGTTAAAGATTAGTGAAGAGACAAAGGCCTTCCAGAGAAATATCAACAGTAAGGAACTCGATCTGAAAAGCATAGAGACAGAGATTAATAAATTTCGACAACAGATGAATCAAGTCAAGACCAACAAAGAATACAGCGCATTGAAAACTGAAATTGGAGGAAAGGAAGCAGATAAGTCTGTCCTGGAAGATGAAATCCTGCGCATGATGACAACCTATGAGGAAACGCAACAAAGGTACAAATCCTTTGAAAAAGTAATTGCACAAGAAGAGTCACAACTGAAGGAAGTTCAAAAACAAGTAGAAACCGACACACAAGCAATGGAATCAGAAATTGCCGAACTCAAGGAAAAACACAGCAACTATGCATTCAGGGTTGACCAGGATGCCTTACAACATTACAATAGGCTTGTAAGCCACAAGGATGCAGTAGCTATAGTCAGCGTTATTAATCAGGTATGCCAGGGCTGTTTTATGTCCGTAACTGCACAAACACTCAACCAGCTTATGTCAGGGAAAGGACTGACCTTTTGTCACAGCTGCGGCCGGATTTTATACCTTGATGATGGTAGTGAAGAATCAACTGAAGATTAAGTAGACGAGGTGGTCGTCGGTCCTGACTATTCTCACGAATGGAAGGGACGGGAGGAAAGTCCGAGCTCCACAGGACACAGTGCTCCGTAACACGGAGTCCCGGTAACGGGAAGGAAAGTGCAACAGAAAATATACCGTTCCATCTTTTTGATGGAATAAGGGTGAAATGGCGGGGTCGTTTCCCTGGTTAAAAACAGGGATAAGTATCGACTTAATGTAAGAGCCCACCGCTCTGATGGTGACATCGGAGGCATGGCAAACCCCACTGGGAGAAAGGCTAAATAGGGAGGGATGAAGTGGTTCCGCTTCGTTAGTACCTCTGGGTAAGCCGTTGGATCTCGCTGGCAACAACGAGACTAGATAAATGACCATCCACGACAGAACTCGGCTTATTGTCTGCTTAAACTAAAATCCCCTCCGATGATCTTAATTGGTAATTATCGGAGGGGATTTTTTTATTTCTTCTTTGCCTTCTTTGCCGTCTTTGCAGCCGCCTTCTTCTTACTGCCGGGATTATGTTTTGCACACGTAGTACGTAGTACACATAACACACCTCCTTTTTCAAAATACGGTTTCTGTGATAAAGTACGGTCTTTTGTCACTTATTATAATAAATAAATTTATTATCCAGCTTTTTTACGTGTTTTGGCGTTTTCTATTTTATTCCGAAAATTCAAGGCTTTTAAGGGAATTTCATTCGTGTCTCTTTTTACCATTTTTAATATGTTTTTATAAATAAACAAGAGCAGAATGAGATAGCAAAAGCGCTTTCGGTAATTGACGAAAAGACAGAACAGGCAAGTCGTAAGAAACAAACATTGCAGTCTCTTTTTAAGTCCATGCTCCACCACCTGATGACAGGACAAATCAGGGTGAATGGATCGAAGTTTTCTTGATTTGAGAGCCCTGAAAAGTGCCTACGGTTGCTGTCAGGAGGAAGCTCTCGACAGCACAGGAAAAATATGCTGTAAAAGATTTATATGGTATCGAGAATGTATATATTAGGTAGAATTTTTGGTTTTTCAAGTCTTTATAATTGTTCGACCAAAACTTGTAATATAAATGGTTTCATTCCCTTCGTTGATCTTATACGACACAATGAATTTGTGGTTTTGCTCGGCATGCATTATTTGAAAACTATAAAGGTAAGCCGGGATTGGGGCTTCTATGCTCCGTCCTAAATATGGATGTTCACCTAAAAGTTGTAAATGTTCAGATAATTTTGTAAGGATATCTTTTGGAAGGTTTTTAAGAAATGTGTTATTTTCCTCAGTATCTGCTATTTCAACTTTGTAAGGCATTGAATGCTTCTTCTAATGAGTGCGTTCTTCCTTCCTGGACAGCTTTTTCTCCATTAATAATTTTTTTTGGGTCGAGACCTTCATAAAGTGTTTTATCAACGTTGTCTATCATCCCCATTGGGAGGACTTCCCCATAGGCTTTCTTTTTTGTTAATTCTTCCATTGGTTCTGTTTTATATACGACTTCTTCTAATAATGTCTGCAAGCTGACTTTACCATAATTTCTTATTACATATTCCAGTATGTAAAATTCTTGCTCAGAAAGATTGTCATATTTCATTCTCATTTGAGTATCATGAAACACGTAGCCTTTACAAGAAGGGAAATAGACCGCTTCTTCTCTGATATACGTATTGCCAAGATTTTCGATACAGGTGTAAAACTCTTTATCAAAAGGGCCGTACTGCCACCAATGGTAATTAAAAGTTGAAACAGGCAGTCCAAAGAGTCTGCGAGAATGATAATCTGCTAAGTAAATCAGTTTTATCAGGTGTATACGTCCAAGCTTGCCTGACAATCTTTCAACAATAAACTTAATGATTTGCGCATTTTTTGTATTCATGTTTGTAAGTGTAAAAATACACCCTGAAAATGTCAATATTAAAATTTGAAGCTAGATAAATGACCATCCACGACAGAACTCGGCTTATTGTCTGCTTAAACAAAAATTCCCTCCGATATTTTTGATTTGTAATTATCGGGGGGGGGATTTTTTTATTTCTTCGTTATTTAATCCTTTGTAATTTTTGTGCCGGCGATACCTTCCAGTGCTTCCTTCACCTTATCAATAGCCGCAATAATTGCCACCTCTCCACCCCAATTTAAAAAATTTATTGCCGCTTGAATTTTTGGTCCCATACTTCCGGGAGGAAAATGACCCTCTTTTAAGTATCTTTCTGCTTCCTTTACCGTTAAAGCTTTTAATGCACGTTCGTTCGGTTGTTTGAAGTTCAAAAAGACATGTTCCACACCGGTAAGCATCATGAGACAGTCTGCTTTAATATCCCTTGCAAGGACACCTGAAGCAAGGTCTTTATCAATTACAACATCCACCCCCTCCAAATCCCCGTCTTCTTTCATAATAACAGGAATACCTCCTCCTCCAGCCGCAATGACAATATCACCTGCTGCTAACAGGCTTTTTACGGCACGCTCTTCCATAATTTTTAATGGATTGGGGGATGCAACTACCCTACGATATCCCCTGTGACTATCCTCTACAATATGCCAGCCTTTTTCTTTACGAAAGTGTTTCGCCTCTTCTTCAGTAAAAAAAGGCCCTATAGGTTTTGTGGGATTTGAAAAGGCCTTGTCATGCTTATCAACGATAACCTGCGTTAACACGGTAACGGCACATCTGTCGATCCCCTCTTTTCGCAAACGATTAGTTAAAGACTGCTGAATCATATATCCAATCGCACCCTCGGTATCCGCTACACAGACACCCAAGGGAAGTTCTGGTACCTGATTCCGACTGGCCTCCACCATAAGTAACATATTGCCCACCTGAGGCCCATTCCCATGAGTAATGACTACTCCATACCCTTGTTTTAAACAGTAAACAATGCCATCCAGACTCTTGCGTGTATTTTCAAATTGTTCCGCAATTGTACCTCGCTGCCCTTCCATAATCAGGGCATTTCCTCCTAATGCTATTACAATAACTCGATGATTCTTCATCATAACGGCTTGAAATCTTTATAAGTTATTCCTACGCAGTTCCCCCTTAATAAAGGGGGATTCAGGGGGTTGTGTTTTTCCCGGGGTTATATTACAACCCCCGATCCCCCTTTTCTAAGGGGGATTCTCTATGCCATACATCATATAACCCGCAAATTTTTTTAGTCGTGCTTCAAGGAGTTCTTTGAGTGTGGGCGTGCTTATTTCTTGCAAGTGATACCGGACACGATCGGTCGGCTTGTCTATGTGAATAATCTTCCTCAGATCAATGGGAGTGCCAATAATTACCACGTCACATGGTATACGACGAATCGTTTCTTCTAACTCTTCCACTTGAGAATGCCCATAGCCCATCGCAGGCAACAACTTGCCTATGTGAGAATATTTCCTGAACGTCTCAGCAATGGTTCCCACGGCATAGGGTCTTGGGTCAACGACCTCCATCGCCCCATACTTTTCAGCGGCAAGAATTCCAGCGCCAAAGGACATACCACCGTGTGTCAGGGTGGGGCCGTCCTCAATGACCAGCACACGCTTACCTTTTATAAGTTCTGGCTTTTCAACCGTTATTGGTAATGTTGCATCGACGACAGCAGCTTTTGGATTTGATAGTTTTATATGTTCCTTAACAAGATTTATATCAACTGCCTTTGCAGTATCTTCTTTACTAATAACAATAATATCTGCAAGGAGAAAATTCGTTTCTCCCGGGTAATAGGTAATCTCGTGACCTGGTCTATGTGGATCAACAATAGTAATATGAATATCTGGCACAAAAAAAGGAATGTCGTTATTACCGCCATCCCACACAATAATATCAGCCTCCTTTTCGGCCTCTGCTAAAACAGCCTCGTAATCCACACCAGCAAACACAACGGTTTGCTGCTCTATGTGGGGTTCATATTCTTCAATCTCTTCTATCGTGCAATCATACTTCTTGAAATCATCTTGTGTAGCAAATCGCTGAGTGCGCTGTTTAACAAGATCACCGTAAGGCATGGGATGTCTGATTACCACAACTTTTTTTCCCAGTCCTTTGATAATCTCGCAGACCTTTCGCGAGGCAGGACTCTTTCCACAGCCTGTTCTCACGGCACAGACAGCCACAACGGGTTTTTTACTCCTGAGCATTGAGTCCCTGGTGCCCAGGAGGGTGAATCGGGCGCCCGCTGCGTTCACAAGGCTGGCTTTATGCATAACGTATTCATGTGAAACATCGCTGTAAGAAAATACCACCTCATCAATCTTATGGAATTTTATAAGCGATGCCAGTTTTTGTTCGGATTCGATAGGAATTCCAATAGGATACAGTTTCCCTGCTAACAAAGAAGGATATTGTCTTCCTGCAATATTCGGTATCTGAGTCGCAGTGAAGGCAATTACTTCGTATTCCGGATTGTCACGAAAGCAGACATTGAAATTATGGAAATCGCGTCCGGCTGCTCCCATAATAAGAACTTTTTTTTTATTTGCCATAGTATACAACCCGTTTTTTTACGAATAAGAGAAGTAATCACACAAAGACACGAAGCCGCAAAAAATAAAACTGAGGTTGAGAGCTTGAGAAGTTGGGAATCCCAACCTCTCAGCCTCCTAACCTCCCAACTTCTTTCTTTGTGTCTTGGCGGCTTTGTGTGAGGTAGCGCCGATCCCTTGTGGTCGGCCAATGGCGGGGGATAAACCACCCGCGCTACGGTTTCCGGCTCGTTTGGGTTAGGAATTTCGTCTAGCTTCTCTTTTTGTTCCATCGGAACATTTGATAATAGGCAGGCAATTTATTGCCTGTATGGTAATGATACCTATTGGTTAGTCCTGTCGGGACGATAGAATGTTTTGCATAAACAAGGATTTTTCGATGGGTATTTACCTTGGTAGATCAGGCGTCCTCGCCTGACATTATGACGACAAGCGGGGACGCTTGTCCTACCTTTATAATCCTTCATTTTCAATCGTCCCTACGGGACTTTATGGTTCGTTTTACCTGAAACAGGCAATGAATTGCCTGCCTATTGGCGTTTGCCCCTACGGGGCATATATAGCCATTCGGAATGTTTTTTTGTCTTTCTTGTCATTTTTTCCTTAGATGTTATTGCTTTATCCATTTAATCTTCCGACTCGTTAGGGTAATATATCCTGAATTGCACCCCATACCCTATCAGCAATCATTTGTTCAGACATCAATGCGCCATCTTTTGTACAATCAA
>JANLHY010000761.1 GCA_024653795.1 Candidatus Brocadiaceae bacterium
CTTGTCCTCGTGAATACGGGGAACGGGGATTCGTTATTCATTACACGGTTAAATTAATCCGTAATTTTAACTTAACGCTTATGGGAACCCACCCCTGGCTCCTCCCAAGAGGGGAATACGAAAAGGTCTCCATACCGTAATGGCTGCCGACAGCGTGGCAGCCGCGCCTCCCAAGAGGGGAATACAAAAAGTCCCCTCTTGGGAGGGGATTTAAGGGGTGGGTGAACTATTACCAAATTTTTAATTCATAGAATAAAGTATGGCGGCCCCAGAATTTGCGATTAAATTTAATGCATAGCAAACTATGGTGATATTATTCAGGTAAATATATCAGGCGGCAGCATTGCCTTTAACGAAGAAAGAAAAAGTTGTGAACCTTTGTCCTTCGATCTGGTAAGAGGCGGGATGAAATCATCGGTTTTCTTTAAGAAATTCAGTGAAGGCAAAATGGGAGATGATATGGATTTTATCGAATAGTCATCTGTTTATCAGATGCATAATCGGCTCATAGAAAAAAAGGTTGAGCTTGAAGGCAAAAAATAAATGGTTGAAAAATATCTTGATGACATAATCCAGGAGCTTATAGTAAGTCGTGTTGTTTCTTCCTTATTTAACAAATATTTTTTGACACTTTTACAAATCCCCCTAAATCCCTATTTATTGAGGATAGATACATGCCGATAATTTTTTGCGATATGAACTAATAAAGTTATGCCTGAAGCAAAAACCCTGGATGACCTTATTGAGTCGTTTATAAACTACCTCATTGTCGAATGTGGTTTGTCAAGGAATACCATTCTGAGTTACAGCCACGATCTGCAACTATTTACAAATTTCCTGCTTTCTAAAAAAATATCTGACTTTAACGACGTCCGTCCAGACATGATTACAAGCTTCATCATTTCTGAAAAAAAGCGCGGACTTTCCATCACCTCCATTACCCGCACTATAGTATCTACCCGTATGTTATACAGGTTTCTCCTTTCTGAGGGGAAATTACAAAAAAATCCCCTTACTACGATTGATTCGCCAAAGCTCTGGAAGAGATTACCGATTGTTCTTTCTGTCGACAAGGTCGATAACTTACTTTCTGTTCCTGATATGAAAACAAAGCTGGGAGTCAGAAACAAGGCAGTCCTTGAGCTGCTGTACGCTACCGGTGCGAGGGTGTCGGAGGTAACTGCAATTCAGATGGATTGGATTAATCTCGAATACGGTTATGTGAAATGCCGCGGTAAAGGTTCAAAGGAACGCATTGTGCCTCTGGGGACAAAGGCAATCGAGGCTATTCAAAATTATTTAAAAGCTTCCAGGCCGGAAATAAAAAACAGCCGGCATAGCCCATATTTATTCCTTTCAAAGGCAGGCAAGCCGCTTCGGAGAGAAAATATATGGAAGATTGTAAGGAATTGCGCCTTGAAAGCAGGCATCCATGAACGCATCTCTCC
>JANLHY010000767.1 GCA_024653795.1 Candidatus Brocadiaceae bacterium
TAGTTAAATATTTGACAAAACATAAGATTTATGCAATGGCGATGACAGATGAGACGATGGATATAGTGAATTTTGAGTTGCTTAAAAAAGCAAAGAGATGATGCGGTGTTTAAACTGGTGAGACTGGTGAGACTGGTGAGACTGGTGAGATGAAAGTATTATTTTTGACAGGGAATTTTGCAGAAGACCTTGCTGCATGGCTGGATTCACATGGTGAAAAGGTTGTGTATAGACAGGATAAAATTTCAATTGAAGAGACAAAAGGGATAAACCCTGATTTTATAGTCAGTTACAATATAAATATATAGCAATAAATAGGGACAGAAACTATTTTAATTGAGGATATTTGGAAAGAGTTAAATTCCCTGATTAATTAAATGGAATGATAATTGAGTAATGAAGGTTTTGACCAAGCAATGTGCATTTATTCAAAATTTTTGTGCCTTTATTTCTCAGTTCTCAGTTGTACTATGTCAAATGTCAACAGGCTGTCCGAGAATGCGATTGGCCCAAACAAAGCATACCATATATTGTTTATCTGTAAGCAATTTGTCAATATATAGTATAGTGCCAGCCGTCCAAATACATTTTCGGACAGCCTGTCAAGACCTGACACCAGCTTCTCCTGTTAGGCAAGAAGGCATGTTGTGATATAAAAAGAGGAACACCAATGAGTTGGGAGTTTGTAGCATAAAATGAGCAGAGACGACTTAATCAAAAAACTAAAAGATTTCTTTAACAAAAATGCCGGTTTTTATGATATTGATATGGCGTTTCTTTATGGTTCATGGGCGAAGGGATTTCCAAAAGAGACATCTGATGTTGATATCGCCATCTTTTCTTATCCAGAGAAGGATTCTGAAGATGAAGAATTTAATATGATTACAGATATTTCTCTTCAACTCTCAGAGATGATAAGAAAAGAAATAAATATTATTTCGATCCACACAGATTTCAGAAAACCCATGCTTTATTACAATGTAATCGTCTTAGGTCAACCAATTTATATTAAAAATACTGAGAGATATATTTCATTAAAGAATGAGGTAATTTATCAGATGGAGGACTTTAGCATCTTCGGGATTAATTGGCAGCTTATTGTTGCAAACAAGAATATGAGGAGGTTAAGAAATGCCTGAGTTCTATTATGCAAAGGGACGAATTAGTGAATCATTGGGATATATCTCAAAAGAGATGGAAGAGTTTGAATCTGATTATTCAAAAAAGACTTGGAGCGATTATCAGTCTGATAAGAAGCTTCAAAAACTCATGGATAGAACTGTTGAGAATATCCTAACTGCCTTGATAGAAATTTGCGGAACTGTTCTCACGCAGGAAGGAATAAGCTGTGAGAGTTATGGCGATGTCCTAAAACGAACCGGTGAACTGTTTAGTTTTTCAGATGATGAGCAAGGAACGCTGGCTAAATTAGCTATACAAAGAAATAGGCTTGCTCACAGGTATCTGAATTTTCGCTGGCAGGTAATGAAATTTTACAGCGATAACAAGACGCTGGTTCAAAGATTAGTATCTTTAATACTTGAAATGGAAGTTAAAAAACAAGAAGGGAATTCATAATAACGCTCCCTTTTGCGAGTTTGTAAGATGAAATCAGTATTTTTAGAAAGCAAAAATATATCCCTTCGTCCCTTGTCTAAGGAAGACGGCTTCTGGAATTAGGACAAGGAGGAAAAAATGAGATGTTTATTGTGTAATGGTGAAATGGAAAAGACATCTGTTGCTTATACAATCCACAGAAAGGGATACCATCTTTTTATTGAGAAAATTCCAGCCTATGTTTGTTCTCAATGTGGTGAAAAGTATTTTGAAGAAATGGAAATGAATGCAATTCAAGAGATGATTAAGGCTTTTGAAGAAAAATTGGAAAAAGTTTTAATGGTGGCATAATAAGGGGCTTTAAAATGCGATCGGTATTTTTAGAAAGCAGGAATATTTTTCTTCGTCCCTTGTCTAAGGAAGACGGCTTCGGGAATTATGCAAGCTGGTTAAACGATCAGGAGACAATGCTTTTTATGGGAAGCGGACGGTTTCCTTCAACCATAGAGGGATTGAAGGAACATATTGATTTCTATAATAAGAGTAAGGACGGTATGCTGTTAGGCATATTTTTAAAAAAATCTTCAAAACATATCGGCAATATAACACTGCATCAAATTAGCTGGAAGGATAGACACGCAGAGATCGGCATATTGATAGGTGATATTAAATCAAGGGGCAAAGGTTATGCGACAGAAGCTATAAGTTTAATTTCAGACCATGCATTTAATAAACTTAATCTTCGCAAGCTTTATACAGGCATGGTTAAAGGAAACGAGGCATCAAAGAGGGCTTTTGAAAAAATCGGTTTTAAAGTTGAAGGAATTTTAAGGGAACATTTTTATCTCAACGGAGAGTACCTTGATTGCTACAGGATGGGACTTCTCAAAAACGAATCTAATCTGTAATTAAGCTGCGGTTTTTTAGGAAGTCATTCTTATCAAATCAATATGAAAATAATTTTTGAATCTCCTAGTAATTGGCATAAGATATTTATAGTGCCTTATATTATGAGGGGTCTCTCGGTTTGGATCGTTGAACCTTTCAGGATGTATCATTATAAAAAGGGCATTACATTTTACCCTCCTCACTTGCCTCCATATATTGAAGAGCTGATACAGGGCAAAAAAATCTCAGTTTTGCTTGGTGAAATGATCCATGCCAAGGAGATATATCAGCTTGCTGCCGATAAAGCCGTTGAAGTGATTGAATCTGTTTACGCTGGATATCGTAATGAACATGAAGAACTGTTCGCATATGTTGCCGAAATATTAAAATCTCCCGTTGCTGAGAATGTTTTCCGAAAAAGTTTGTGCGACAGGCTGGCAGATTTTTATTCGCTTAATATTCTGCTGCATCGCATAGAAAGTCTTTTCCCTGATACTAAAATTATTTTCTTTACTGATGCAGATATTCGCTCATATCGTTATCTTAAGAAACTGCTTTCAAAAAATAACTGTGAGTTTTTTGAACATACAAACATCCGATTTTCACGGCTTTCTTATATCTCAAATGCATTGAGAAAACTGATGCAAAATCTGAAACTTGTGTCAATGGTGTTTGCTCAGGCACTAATAAGCAGTATTTCCGGCAGGCTGTGGATATATGCAAATAAAAATAAAAAGACATTTGCTTACGGAGTAACGATTATTGGACAACGACAATTATATGGAAACCAGCGCGGTGCTGAATTCATTATTGACAACAAAAAGATTTCAAAGCATGAAGTTGCATTTTTTACATCAATGTCTTTATCATCTGAACAAAAAATGAAATTGATGCAGTTATCTGCTGATGTTTTTACTCTACCTCAGCCCAAAAGATTTTTTTCTAATCCATGTGAATGGAGAAGACTTTTTTTGCTCGCCTTGAAACGTAATTTTTTAAATAATGCAGAGGAGTTGTATGCTGCTGCTGTTACTTTTTTTAATTATTTCAGATGGAAGAGGATTCTTGAGACGGTTGAAATCAAACATTTTATAACCCATGGTGATTGTGGAATAGACCAGATCGGAAGGAACCTTGCTCTTAATCAGGGAGGCGTTCAGACATGGTATTTCACTGACTCCATGAATCACTGCTGCAACTTGAAAACAGCAGCGGGTGCTTGTGGTATGCGTCATCCATTCTGGACATATCTCTATTATGACCACTTTGTTACATGGGATGAACTCCTGGTGCAGTATTTTAAGGAACATCCCGGTTCTTTCAAACAAGCACATGTGGTTGGATGCCTCTGGAGTGGGCACGTAAAGAAAAGATACAACAGGAGTGAAAGCGACAGATTTACATTAGCATTTTTTGACTCTTCATATTCAAGAAATGGTATCACCTCTTATGCCGAAGGAGTGGCTTTTGCGGAACATATCCTGAAGGTGGCTGATGATTTTATAGATATACAGATTTTTTTAAAAGAAAAAAAACAAAGGGATATCCATAATTTATCGGACCCCATTCTTGGTCCAGTGTTGTTAGATTTGTATAAGAGGATGGATATGCATCCAAGAATTAAACTCTATTCTGATGGAGCAGATTCGTCAGATTTGATTTCGATTTCTGACATGATTGTTTCTTTCCCTTTTACATCTACTACCTTTGAGGCATTGAGTGTCAACAGACCGGCCATATGGCATGATCCAATGGGCTATTATAGGGATACCATGTATGGAAAGATTGATGGTGCAACCACGCACGGTTACGAAGATCTTAGGAAAATGGTCCTTAAGATAAAAGGAATGAAACTGGGCGAATATGAAAATCCCATACCGATTTATTCATCCCTGTTGGATCCTTTCAGAGACGGAAAAGCTGTTGATAGGTTCAGAGACCTTCTTGTATCCACTTGATGGCGAGTAAAGAAAAGCAAATTAAAAATAGCCTTATCTATCTTTTGCCGGTATTTATAGGAAATCTCATTCCTCTGGCGACGCTGTCTATTTTCACCAGAATTCTGACAAAAGAGGATTACGGTGTTCTTGGGCTTGCACAGGTGTATGCTATTTTTGCGAGCGGTCTTGCTAATTTCGGTTTGACGGTGGGATACGAGAGGAATTTTTTTCAATATGTAGAACTAAAAAAGTCTTCTGATCTATTATATTCTACATTAGCCTTTGTTATCAGCGGTTTTTTAGTTGTTGTTGTCTTAACATATCTGTTTAAATCACATCTTGCAAAATGGATTATCGGCTCGTCGGTTCATTCTGATATTTTGTTCTGGGCGCTCTGCTCTACAGGGATTATGGGCCTGAAGAATTATTACCTTATTTATTTTAAAAATACAGAAAATGCAAAGTCATTTGCATGGTACACAATAGACGAGAGCATACTTGGCGTTGTCATGTCCCTTTTTTTGGTGGTCTATCTTCGTACAGGAATAATTGGCCTTGTCTGTGGACAGTTATTTGCAAGTCTCACAATTTTTTTAATTCTTGGATTTAATTTTTTGAAGATTTATCCGGTAAGATTTAACTGGGGAATCCTGAAGGAATCTCTCAAACTTTCCTATCCACTCACGCCAAAGATTTTTCTCGGCGTAATTGGAAATCAATTTGACAAATACATGATTGGTCTGCTGACAACGGTTGGCGGGGTGGGAATTTACAGCATAGGGCAAAAAGTGGCAGGTGTTGTCTTTACATTTATGGGTGCAATTCAGAATGTTTATTCTCCGCAGGTCTATAAAAGAATGTTTAACCTCGGGCAAAAAGGCGGTGAATCTGTGGGCAGGTATATGACCCCCTTTGCTTATATATCTATGGCTGTTGCATTGATTATCTCTCTTTTTTCTGAGGAGGTCATCAGTTTATTAACCCCAAAATCTTATCACGGTGCCATTGATATCGTGATTGTCTTGTCCATGTTTTATGGTTCCTGGTTTTTCGGCAAGCAGCCTCAGCTCATTTATGCAAAAAAGACACATATCAGTTCTCTGCTTTCAGTCGTAATTATTGTTTTGAATGTGCTGATAAATATTCCCTTCATCATGAAATGGGGGGCAATCGGTGCTGCTTGGGGAACATTCTTGGCTGGATTGATTTCAGGTGGTATTGCATTTTGGGTTTCTCAGCATTATTACGAAATAAAGTGGGAATACAAAAAAATCGGAGCCATTTACCTTATATTCTTCTGCTCTTCCATTCTTATGTTGCTTTTGAGAAATGCTCACGTAGGTTATGAAATAAGAGTCATAGCAAAATGTATTTGCCTTGCTTCTTATCTATATCTCGGTGTTAAGTTGGGAATAATTAGTATGGAGAACTATTTTGTCATTAAACAAATGTTACCAATTCAAAGAATCATTTTTTTTCAGCGTAAATGAAGGATAGAGGAAATGACTATAAGCGAATTTTTACAGTTAATGGATAACACACTCGTAGTGAATGAAAAACTTACACTGAATACAAAAAGAACCGATATTGAGGAGTGGGATTCAGTAGGGCAAATTAGCATTTTATCGATGTTGAAAAATTTTTTTGGTGTTACACTGGAAATGGAGGAGCTAGTTACTTTGGAAACTATCCAGGATATTGTTAACATTTTAAGGTCAAGAAATATAAATCTGGATTAATTGTATTTAAAATGGCAACTTTAAGTCTTAATTGTGAAATATCAGATATTGCTTATTATTTGCCTTCAATGGTAATAGATAATGCAGAGTTGGCTTCTCGATACAATGGATGGGATGAAAATAAAATATTTGAAAAAACTGGTATACGGAAAAGACACGTCGTTAATAGCAATGAGCATGTTTCAGATCTTGCAGTCAATGCAGCATTAAATTTATTTAAAAAAGGGTATATAAACCCTGTAGAAATAGAGACGCTAGTCTTATGTACACAAACTCCAGATTACGCTCTTCCGGGATCGTCTTATATAGTACATGAAAGGCTTGGTTTACCAAAAAGATGTATTACTTTTGACTTTAATCAGGGGTGTACGGGCTTTATTTATGGGCTTTTTATTGTAGGCAATATGATACATTCGGGCTGTTTGAAAAATGCCTTGCTAATTACTTCTGAGACATATTCAAGATGGTATCATCCTTTGGATAAAAGTGTTACTACCATATTTGGAGATGGCGCAGCGGCTATTTATATTCGTTCTGCAAAAGATACACCAGGAATAGGTCCTTTTATATTTGGAACAGACGGCAAAGGTTTTAAGAACTTGACAGTACCATATAGTGGTTCACATAAATCGTCACATAAAAATGATGAATTAAAAGAGTTTATAGATGAAAGTGGAAATGTTAGGACACTAGCTAATTTATTTATGAATGGTCCAGAATTATTTCGTTTTGCTATTAGTACGGTTCCTTCTATGGTAGAAAATCTTTTGAGTATTTCTAAAGAGAGTATTGAGAAAATCGATAAATTTGTTTTTCACCAGGCGAATTCTTACATGTTAAAAAACATACAAAAAATATTGGATATACCAGACCATAAAATGATTTATGAAATCGAAAATATAGGAAATACTGTCTCCGCTTCTATTCCAATAGCTTTGAAGAGTGCTTATGATAAAGGCAATATATCAGTTGGAGATAAACTATTATTAGCAGGATTTGGCGTGGGGTATTCATGGGCAGGAACTATTTTAACATGGAATCCAGCGGTATTAAGAGCATGAGATTTAAACATAAGAGAATAATTGTTACGGGAGCGAGTTCAGGCATTGGAAGAGCAATTTCAAAAAGACTGTCTGTTGAAGGCGCCGAGCTTTTAGTTATTGGAAGAAATGCTGATCAGCTTAAAAATCTTTGTGAAGAAATTTCAACTGCCGGCGGATATGCAAAATTTTTAGTGTGTGATCTTTCAAAAGAAGAAAATAGAAAAACTCTTTGCGAATCGATATCTGAAATTTGGCATGATAAAATAGACATATTAATAAATGCTGCTGGCATTTATAGTATGGAAGCGATTCGTAATAACACCCCTGATTTATGGTATCAGCTTATGGAAATTAATGTCATAGCGCCTGCAGATTTGCTAAGTAAATTAGTTCTTAAACTAGCTAAAGGGGCAGTTGTAGTTAATATCTCATCTGTAGCTGGAATTGTGGCCACCCCGGGAAGTTCGGTATATGCCTCAACCAAGGCTGCTATACTATCTTTTACGCGTTCTGCTGCAGCAGAATTAGCTAAAAGAGGAATCCGAGTTAATGCAATTTTACCGGGTATGGTTAAAACGCCTATGATGGAAACAATGTTTAGATTTTTTACAAAAGAGCAGCAAATAGAATTAGAGAAAAGACACCTGCTGGGATTTGGTACAGTTGAAGATATAGCTTCTGCAGTTTCATTTATTGCTTCGCATGAAGCTAAATGGATAACAGGATGCGCATTTGTTGTTGATGGCGGACTTTCGCTGTCATAATTGACAAGAGGATTGCACGATTGATCTCCAAAGATATTATTAGTCCGCTCAGAGTAGAAGACTATGAGGCTGCTGCTGTTTTCCTTGAAAGGATTACCAATGAAGTGTTTAAGAAAGAGTTCTGGCTGGATCGTTTTGAGTACTGGTGGAATAGGAATCCTGCAATGAGTAAAGGAATTGACAGAGGATGGATTTTGCGCTGCAAAGATGGTGGAGTAGTGGGATTTGTGGGGAACATCCCTATTAGATATTATATAAAGGGACAGGAGAGAACTGCCTGTTGTATAACAAGTTGGTATGTTGGAGAGGAATACAGCAAAAGAAGCCTAGAGCTATTGATTCCTTTTATTAAGCAGAAGGTTCCCGCATTATTATTGGATACTACTCCCATCGAAAAAGTCGTAAAGATACTGCTCCAACTCGGTTTTAGAAGTCTTGAAAAGAAATGGTTAAAGAGAGACGTTTTTTATCCAACTGATATGGCTGAATTCTGGAACTTTCTTGCTGGGCGGTTTGGATCAAATAGAGTTATAACAGTTTTCTTTAAGTTAGCAGGACTGTTTGTAATTCCAGCGGTGAAGTTTTATCAGATAGTCTGCAAGTTTAGATTGCCTGCCATAAATAAAAAATACACATTTAGTGAAATCAAAAGATTTGATAA
The DNA here is from genome assembly GCA_024653795.1 of Candidatus Brocadiaceae bacterium. GTDB lineage: Bacteria > Planctomycetota > Brocadiia > Brocadiales > Brocadiaceae > Wunengus. The sequence goes on from JANLHY010000767.1 coordinate 8,593, forward strand.
GTCATATGCATTATTGTGGGATAAACTGAAAGAAAAATATGACGTGCTTGCTGTGAGAAACGAGACGACGCTTAACTGGTTTTTTTTTGGATCAAACGATATTTCTTCCAGCAGGAAGGTAATAGAGTTTAGATGCGATGATGCATTGATAGGATATGTTGCTGTCAAGGAAATAAAACATAACTTGCATAATAGAATTTATTATTATTTTGAAGTAGTAGATATGGTTATTCTCAACGGGGATGCTTTAGGCTACAATATTGCGATAGAGGGGCTTTTGTGGTTTGCAAAGAAAAACAAGAATAAAATTATGCTTATTAAGCTGAATCCTTTTGATGAAAACATTGAAAATTTTTTATTTAAATTTGGATTTTTTTTGAGATTCGGAAAGTCAAGATTTTTATACAAGCATACAACAGAACATGAGTCTGCTATAGCAGACTATGCTTCTGACAGCTTTTATGCCACGCCGTTAGATGGGGATAGATGTTTTTTCCCGTAAAGATAAAAGCATATGTTAAAGAAAGGTTTGGACTCCCAGCAAGGAAGTTTTTAAAATTGTTCCTTAGCAATTCCGTAGGCTTGTTGTTTAGAATTGTTAATAATCTGTTTTTAGCGAAGACCCTGACAGTTTTTGTATACCATGATGTTTCAGATAATCCAAGTGAGTGTAGCCGTACCTATAATCTCAATGTTCCTCTTGAAGTTTTTAATTATCAGATTAATTTTATCAGGAAAAATTTTAATGTCATAAGTCCTGCTGATTTATTAGAAAGCAGAATTCCCTCAAAGGCTGCATTAATTACCTTTGATGATGGCTTCCAAAGTTATTTTAAAAATGCCCTGCCAATACTTGAAAAGCATAATGTCCCCTCAATAATATTTTTAAATATGGGACATATTAGAGGGACTGTTTTCTGGCCCGGACTTATAATTTATCTCTGTGAAAAAAGGAAGGATTTTAGAGAATATGTTAAAAATGCTATTCCTGTAAAGGATAATAAAATGAAACCGCTATTTCTCTATTGTAGTAGGAATCTTGTAGATTCGTATATTGAAAGGACAGGAGAGAGCTTTGAAGGAAATGTCGCGGAGTTCGTAGGAGAGATCGCTACCGAAGAAGATTTGATCGGGGCCGCTGAAAATCCCATGGTCTTTTATGGGAATCATCTTTTAAATCATGATATCCCTGCATTAATGTCTGATGAGGAACTATTGAAATCTTATCTTCAAAACGCTGATTTTTTAAAAAGATATTTAAATTATAGAGATATGTTTTCTTTTCCGTTTGGACAGCCGGGAACTTGTTATAATGAGCCGCAGGTAAGACTGATTTTAGAAAGCGGAGCTAAAAAGGTTTTTAGTTCTACAGGGAGAATAAACCGGAATATATCATCATTATGTTTGGATCGAATTGCTTTGACATCTTTTAATGAATCCCCTGCTAAAATATGGTTTCAAGTCTTCCGGAAATCATTCAGGAAGAGGCTTGGAATACTGAGCAAGGAATTTAATGGGTAAACTGAAGGACAAATTAAGAAAAAAACAATTAAGTGTCGGTTCTTGGATGAGCCTTGGTCATCCTGCAATTGCCGAAATCATGGCAAAAGCTGGATTTGACTGGTTGGTTATTGATATGGAACATTCTGCTATTAGTGACGATCAATGTCAGGAACTTATAAGGGTTGTTGACCTTTGTGGAATATCTCCCATTGTTCGTGTTGGTGCAAACGACTCACTTTTAATCAAAAGGGCTATGGATGCAGGATCACATGGAGTCATAGTGCCAATGGTAAATAGTCGGGAAGACGCTGAAAAAGTTGTTTCTGCAGTAAAATATCCTCCGTATGGAACGCGCGGTGTTGGTCTGTCACGCGCACAAGGCTACGGAACGTCGTTTAATGAATATAAGAAATGGGTTGAAGAAGAAAGCGTCATAATAGTTCAAATCGAGCACATTCATGCTATAGAAAATCTTAAACAAATTTTAACTGTACAAGGGATTGATGCATTTATTATAGGGCCTTATGATCTTTCAGGTTCTTTAGGTATTCCTGGGAATTTTGAAGATAAAAAAATGCTAAATGCGCTTGAAGAAGTAAAACGAGTGATCTCTGAAACCAATATCTCCGCAGGGTACCATGTTGTTCCTCCACAGCCAGAACTAGTTCAAGAGAAAATAAAAGAGGGTTATACTTTTATTGCTTATAGTGTGGATTTTCTCTTTTTAGGAGAAAGTTGTCGTAACGGGCTTATGGAAATACAAGGTTTAAAATAAGTTCATACAAATAAAGTATAGAGCTATTTAGACTCTTATTTTATTATTTTTCATATTAAAACAAGAGTAAAGATGAATAAAAAATTAAAAGTTGCTATTGCAGGACATGGAAAGATGGGCAAAATCAGAGCGGCATGTATAGAGGTGCATCCTGATTTGGAGCTTGTCGCTATTTGTGAAACCAACCCCCAAGATAATTCGTTCAGCATTCCAGTATGCCAGGATTATAAAATGCTTATGGAATATAGTCCAGATATTGTTTTTGCATGTACCCCTAATAAATACCTGCCAGAAATCGTTTCCTATTTTTTAAGCAATCAGGTGAATATTTTTTGTGAAAAGCCTCCTGGAAGAAGCAGGAAAGATGTTGAAATGATGCTTATGGCCGAAAAAAACAATCCTGCCGTTAAATTAAAGTTTGGTTTCAATCATAGATATCATCAGGCAGTTCTTGATGCTAAATCTATAATTGACCAGGGACGCCTAGGCAAAATCCTCTGGTTAAGAGGGATTTATGGCAAGGCAGGAGGGAATCATTTTGAAGATGGCTGGAGAAATAAGAGAGAATTTTCTGGAGGGGGGGTATTAATAGACCAGGGAATTCATATGGTAGATTTATTCAGACTTTTTTGTGGTGAATTCGATGAGATAAAGTCTTTTGTTAATCAATCATACTGGCAAATGGAAGTGGAAGATAATGTTTTTGCTCTTCTTAGAAATAAACAAGGACAGACTGCCATGCTGCATTCCTCTGCTACTCAATGGAAGCATAAGTTTTTACTGGATATATACCTGGAAAAAGGCTATATCACTATAACTGGGATATTATCTTCTTCCAGAACCTATGGTACGGAAACTTTGAAAATCGCAAGATGTGTTTATGATGAAGAAGGGTATCCTTTGCCAAATCCGGATGAGACAATAACTTATTATGAAGATGACCACTCCTGGAAAATGGAAATTGACGAATTTGTTAACAGTATTACCAGGAATGTGCCTGTCCAAGTCGGCACCTGTTTGGAGGCATATAAAACAATGCTACTTATTGAAGAAATATACGCTGCAGATAAACAGGTAAATTTCACTAAAAGTTTTATTTTAAAGGAAAATTAATATCCATGAGAAAAGTTGTTTTATTAAATGATTTAGTTACATCAGATATCACCTACGGCTATTTATATGAAGAATATAAAAGGCTCTTGGAAATTGATATTACGACTCACTTCATGGAGTCATCTTCTCTTGTAGATGTCGCCTGTCCCGGCTGCGGAAAGAAGGCAAATCAGGATATTTATAAAAAAATGAAAATGAACTTTAAGTTATGTTCTAAATGTGGAACCTATTATGTCAGCCCAAGACCCGATCCGCAGTCATTGGAGAAATTTTATAGGCTTTCAAACGCATGTATATTTTGGCGCAAAGAAAGTCTCAATTTGCCCGAATCAAAATTAAACAATCTGTTTAGCCCGAGGATAAATTGGATATTAGAGCTTTCAGATGAATTTCTCCACGGTACATCACTTTTAATGGACTTCGAGACAAAATACCCTTTTTTCATAAAACAGGTTCATAAACAAAAAATATTTAACTCTGTTATAACCTTCAAGCCTAAAGTATATGAGCAGAGTGCACTATTACCAGATGGGATGTTAACAGAATACAATATTGAAAACTATTATGGTAGGACAAACGTAATAACAGCTTTTGAAAGTCTCGAAAGGATGTTTGATCCTGGAGAGCTATTTTCGATTGCAAACAAGTGTTGTCCGCCTGGCGGCTTATTACTGATTACAACCGCGAGCGGTAGCGGATTTGAATACCAAGTTCTGGGTGAAAAGGCCCCCAATATTAATCCTATAAATCGAATGAATCTCTTATCCTTAGAAGTCCTGTCAGAGCGTGTTGAATCTGCTGGATTTGAAATTATTGAATTGAGTACCCCCGGCAGACTGGATGTTGAAAGTGTCCGAAATGTGGTCAAAGAATCGGATGATGTGCAGATACATCCTTTCTGGAAGTATCTATTTAAATATCGTACCGAAGAAACATGGCAAAGCTTGCAGGATTTTCTTCAGGTAAATCGGTTGAGTTCTCATATAAGGATTGCCGCACTAAAAAAATAGCCTTAATTCTATCAAAATGTTAACGAGGCGGCACCTCAGGCCGATAAAATGAATATTTCAAACTTGACTCATTTGTAAAGATAAATTGCGTATAAAGTATTTAATGTGTTTGCGATTGTGCTTGAAAGCCCAAGGTTTAAGGAGGAGATAATGATCGAAACTATAAATAAAAGAAAGAAATTAGCAGTTATGGCAGAGTATGTAGTTAGTCCGCCCTTTCCACGGGAGATTTTTATTGATCTCACTTCTTTCTGTAATCACGCATGTGTTTTCTGTTCTAATTCAAAATTGAAAAAGAGGCACACTATGAAACCAGATATGGTAAAGCGGGTTTTACAGGAAGCGTATGAGAATGGAACGAGAGATGCTGGATTTTATGCAACAGGTGAGTCTTTTCTTGTTAATAAATTGCATGAATATGTGGCTGAAGCCAAAAAAATCGGTTATGAATATCTTTTTATAACTACCAATGGAGCGCTTGCTACACCAGAACGGGCTAAACCTGTTTTGGATGCAGGGTTAAGCAGCATCAAATTCTCAATTAGTGCAGGCACACGAGAGAGCTATAAAAGAATCCATGGCAAAGACGATTTTGACAAGGTACTGCGAAATTTAAAATGGATTTCTGAATATCGGAAACAATCTGGTTTGGATTATCGGATTTATGTGACAATGGTATATACTGATTCAACGGAACAAGAGATTGATTTAATTAGAGAAGTAGTACAACCTTATATTGATGAATGGGACCCTCACTTACTTACCAACCAATGTGGAAACAAATTCGATAATAATGAACTTGGGAAAATCGAAGAATTAAATATCAGAGGACGAAGCAAGTCAAACATTTGTTTCCAACCATTTAAGGGTTTCACTGTTACCCCTGAGGGTTATGTTAGTGCCTGTGTTCTTGACTATCAAAAATATTTGATAGTCGGTGATTTAAACAAGACAACCTTAAAAGAAATTTGGACAAATAAAATTTATACTGTCTTTAGGGAACGACACATAGAAAACAATATAAAAGGATTAATTTGCTATAACTGTATTAATAATACTGATGAAAATATAATACCGCTAATGCCTGAATATGCTGAGGCATTCTAAAGTTAAAAACCACATTATGGAGAGATGGAGATGAAAAAACATTTTAAGGGCCATATTAATAATTTAGTTCGATACCAAACTTCTTTAGGACGCGATTTAGACAATGGATTGCGCTTAGACCGAAATGAGAAGATATCAGACTTTCCGCCTGAGGTAATCGCTGACATTTTCAACAAATTTAAGCCATATTCTTTAAGCGCTTCTCCTGAGACCGAGGCACTTTATCAAAAGATTGCAGGAAATTTAGGCATTCCGCAGGAGAAGATTTATATTACAGGCGGGATAACTGAAGGAATCAGAATTCTGTTTGAATTGTTAACAAATCCGGGAGAAAATGTTATAGTGCTTGATCCTACTTATCCTATGTATTCAATTTATGCAAAGATACATCAAGTAGAATACAGGAAGTTCTGCTTTAAAGAAAATCTAAGTCCTGATTGGAATAGCTTATATCAAGGGATAGACGATAAAACAACAATGGTGATGATTCCGAATCCTAATCTGCCGGTTGAATGCATGTTTAGTACAGAAGACATCCGTCGTATAGCTGAGAAATGCAGAGAGCATCAAGTAGTACTTGTCATTGACGAGGCGTATTATTATTTTGGAGCACCATCAGTCCTTGAATTAATTGACGAGTATGACAATCTGGTTGTCATGCGAACATTCTCAAAGGCGTATGGACTGGCTGGAATCAGGTTAGGATTTATGATAAGTTCTGCTGAAAATATCCAGTATCTGTCAAAAACGAGGTCATTGGCTGAGTCCAATACACTGTCTATGCGTGTTGCTGAATACTTGTTAGATCATGTGGAATTGCGAGACGAGCATATCAAAGAAGTTAAAGAAGGTGGTCAGTATATTCAGGAAGAGTTAACAAAGCTGGGACTTAGATGGTTTGGCGGAAATGTCACAAACGGTATTTTGATTTTCTTAGAAAATGAAAAAGAAGCAAAAGACCTGGCTTTGTATTTAAAGGAGAAAAAGATTTATATAAGAGGGTCATTTGATCCACCTTTCAATGTGTGTGTTCGTGTGAGCATAGGACAGAAGAAAATAATGAAACTGTTCATTGAATCATTAAAGAATTGGTTAACACAAAAAAAGAAATAAATTGATTACTATACAACCATTCAGAAGCGAGTATTTAGCTTCAATCCTTAATTTGATTGAGAGGTCTGATTCGACTAATCGTTCCATAGATACATGGTACTGGAATAATATGACTTCGGTTGTAGCATTTGATGATAACAAGCTTATTGGTGTGCTTCCACTTGAAAAACGTTTATTTTCTCTCGGAGGTGATAGATCCCTAAATATTCTTTGGGTTAGTGCTGCTCATGTAGAACCAGAGTATAGAAGTCAAGGGGTTGGAACAGCAATGGATAACAAGATTCAAGAATATTTCTTTCCAGATTTTAAGGCAGTATTTGTCTATCGTGGGGATGAAACAAGTAAGGCATATAGGTGGTATAATAAATTAGGTTATCATGAAATCTTATCTGTTTTGTCATTTAAGAAGGATGTAAAGAGACTTGATGCAGCGATTGACTATATATTATTGTCAAACGAAGCGGAGATTAGACGGTGGGAAGATAAGCTGTTTGACTGTTTTAAACGCTACACTTGGTCATTGGGAGGTTTCCCCCTGAGACATCGCCGGTTCTGGTCAGATAAAATTAATGCTCATTATTACAAAGAGTTTTATACCTATAGCATATTGGCAATAACCAGTCAGGATAAAATATCAGGCTATGCATTTCTTGGCAAAACAGTTATGAAGGACGGAATTCCAAGAGTTGATATCCTTGAGTTTGTAGCACCTGATGAATCTGTTACTGGCATTAGAGATTGTCTTTATAATGCAATTATGAATTTTGTCTGTCAGCATGGATTAAACGAGGTGCGCATTCAACTTTCTACTCAGGATCCACATTTACAATGGATAAAGTCATTGGGTTTTGTTAATCGCTGGAGATTTAATATAATGGGGAGACTTATTGACCCTATCAGCTATTTTAGAGAATGTTTGTCGGAAAAAATAGATTTAGAGCGGGAATATCAGTTTATTATTCAAACACCAGCGCTTGGGGAGCATACTATTGGTAAAGGTAAAAGCTCTATAAAATTATTTGCTCATGATAATCTGCTTAATGAAATTCTGTTGTGCCGAAGCAATATTAGCAATGCAGTTGAAGAAGGCAGGCTTGTGATTATCGATGGCGATAAAAATAATATAAAAGTCCTTGAAAGTCATTTCCCATTAAATAAGTGGCAATATTTTCATATAGATTACATATAGTAAAAAGGTAGTTAATATCCGGCCTTGGACAAAATAAGGACTGTATAAATGATTATTGACCAACTTAAGAATGCATCATTGTATTTTGATATAAGCAAGAACATTGGAGCTGCCCTCTGCTATCTTCGTGATACAGATCTGTTAAATATTAAACTGGGAAGATATGAGATTGATGGCTCAAATATCTATGCTATGATGCAGAAATATGAGACAAAGTCAAAAGAAAACGGGATTTGGGAGGCACATCGGCATTATATAGATGTCCAATATATCATTAAAGGTACTGAGCTTATCGGATATGCAAACATAGAGTATTTGAAAGCTGGCGAGTATGATGATGTTAAAGACATGCTTCCGCTTTATGGAGACGGAGTTTATTTTGAGGTCAATGCAGGAACTTTTGTAATACTTATGCCTCAAGATGCCCATATGCCTGGTATTGCAGTGTCCACCACACAATCTGTCGAGAAAATCGTCTTAAAAGTTAGAGTTTAATATAGAACAAAATACTCCGGATCTTTTGCACAAATTGTTGCCGGAAGAATAATGTGACAGTTAATTAAGGGTTAAAATTAAATTTTCAAAAGAGTATCATTATGAAAGTTGTTGCTATCATACCCGCCAGAATGGGAAGCACACGATTTCATGGAAAACCATTAGCTAAAATTCATGGTCATTCTATGATTGAACATGTATACCGCCGGGTATTATGCTCAAAATTGATCAATGAATTATATGTGGCTACCTGCGACAAAGAGATCGCTGATGAAGTAAAAAGGTTTAAAGGACGGGCAATTATGACATCACCCCATCACTTGCGTGGAACAGATCGTGTTGCTGAGGCTATCGCAAAGATCGAAGCTGATATTGTAATTAATGTGCAAGGAGATGAGCCTATGGTGGATCCAAATGTGTTGGATAAAGCTATTGCTTTCATAAACGAACAGGAAGATATCCAATGCGTGAACTTAATTTCACCTATTAATGAGTGGGATTGTTTTGTTAGTAAAGATGTAGTTAAGACAGTATTAGATAAAAATAACAAAGTGCTTTATTTTTCACGGCAGCCTATTCCTACCTGTAAACCGCAAAATTTTAAAAATGCATTTAAACAAATTGGAATTTATATTTTCCGCAAAGAATTTTTATTGCAATTTTCCCAGTGGCCAGAGACTTCGTTGGAACAGATGGAACAGGTAGATATGTTGAGAATCATTGAAAATGGTTTTCCCATATACACGTTCGAGTCTAATGATATGATTGGTGTGGACAAACCGGGAGAGGTGGCACTGGTTGAGCAAGCCTTGCTGAACGATCCTTTATATCAGAAACTTTTTACCACTAATTCTCCATCAGCCTGACAATTGAAGGTCACTTTTAAAGATCAGATTCCTGACAATGTAAATATACCATTTGGAATTTATCAATATGACGAGTCGCTGAGACTGAATTCTAATTACATTGATATAAGAGGAATTGTCAGAGAAAAAAACTCGACTTGGCTGGATGAAATCCATTCATCTTTTGCAAATGTTTCTTCGGCATTTTTGCGATATTCACGATGGTGGTGGTTAACCGGTATGTCAAGGTTGGATATCAGGCCATGGGGACAGGAAGGTATTTTCAAACCCCTTCTTTTTGCAAAGGCTGTTTTAGAATGGAGAAAGTATCATACAAATATTAAGGAAATTCTTCTAATAGGATGTGATCCCTTGGTTGCTGTTTATTTGAAAGAGTTTGATAACACGTTGATTTTGGAAGGAGAGATAGAAATTCCCCCCCCCTTTTTTTTTATATTTCATGCATTCAAAAAGTCTATATGGGCTGTGCTTAGATTGCTTAAGGTAGCTTATAGTATCTGTATAAATCATATTTTCAAACCCTCCGGCAAGATAAATTATAATGTAATTGTTTTATATGATCCTGTGCCGGATGTGCCTGTAAAATCCGGATATAGATATTATTATGGGTCTTTATTTGATTCAATAAATGATATAAAAATAGACTCAATAGGTTACGCTTGTACAGGATATACAGGTTTTAATTCAAAGCAAGAAAGAAGAGAGTTTTCTAAAAATAGTTCAGTGTTTTTTCTGCTGGATCATATCAACACAGTATATCTGATGCAAAGCATATTTATTAATATTTATATTATGTTGCTAACCTGGGTTATTGCATTTCGGAAGCTCCCATGCTCGATCAAAGGGAGCAACTCTTTTTTGTTCTGGAAAAATTATCTTTTTCATGAGTTGGATAGAGTTCCATGTTTAAGTAATATGTGCAATTATATGGCGTTAAAATCCATTTTTAAACAATCATCTCAATGCAAACTGGTCATATACCTGTATGAAGAAAAAGGTTTAGAAAGAGCCATTTTGTTAGCTTGCAAAGAACATGGTATACGCTCTATAGGGTATACCCCTAACCCACAGTACCGTACTGCGCTGTCTATGCGTGATGACCCCCGGCCAGCATCACCTAAGCCGTCAACTTATGCTGTTTGTGGACCGGAATATGTTGATTTCTTTGTTTCGTGGGGTAAGAAAGACAATGATTCTATCAGTGTCTGGGGGAGTGAAAAATCTTCAAAAAAATCATTCAAGACCTGTGGAATAAATCGTTCTCATCCGAAAATTCTATTTTTACTTAGTCACCCCAATGAATTGAAAACATTTCATTCATGGCTTCGCGCCAATAGTCGTATTTCATGTTCTGTTACGTATCTGGTTCGCAGTTATAAGGCGGTGAATTATAAAGAATTTGAAAAGGTATTAACCCCAATGATGAACGAATTCAATTGTGTTATGGAAAGTCATGGTGACTTAAATGAAGATTTAGAACAGTGTGATTTAACTGTTTTTTGTGCCACCAGCGCTGGACTTGTGTCTGTTAATTATGGATACCTGTCAATCTATTTAGACTTAAATGATTTCCTTGAAATAAATCCATGCTTTGATAATTTAGATGTCATGCTATATTGCAAGTCTCCTGCAGAATTTGCCGTTCGGTTAAACGAAATATGCAATATGAGCGCTGATTCAATAATGGAATTATACCAAAGGCAACTATCTTTGGTTGATAGAATTTTCAGCCCGATTCAAACATCTCTTATAGAAAAAGAATTATTATGTTGAGTTATTTGAAAAAAACTTCTGTAGCACAGCGAATGAAAAACACTCGCGCAGCAAGTTTAGTAATGCAGTCTGTGGGAGATTGGCGATACCCATTTATGCTCGGTTCATGGTGGTTATCTAGTGTGTTAGTCCCTCGGCGAAAAATTTCAGTCGGAGACGTCTCATTTACGCTTTCGTGTACGAATTGGATAACTCATTTTCGCTGGTATCTGTTTAAAAGGAAAGAGCCCGAAGTGCGTTATTATATTGATAAATATGTAAAGGATGGTGATATATTTTTTGATATAGGAGCGAATGTTGGCGTATTTTCGATTTATACTGCCATTCGTTATCCTAATATTTCTATATATTGTTTTGAACCCGAGTATTCGAATTTAAATGCATTAAAAGAGAATATTGTTTGCAATAAGATGATGCACAAGGCTAATATATATAGTGTTGCTATAAGCAATTTTATTGGCTTCAGCAAGCTTCATCTACAAGATATTACAACAGGTTCTGCCTGCCATACCGAAAGCAGAAAACCCATTAATCTAACCCATGAAGGATATCCTGTAGTTTGGACAGAAGGGATTGTTTCCGTGACTTTAGACTATTTGTGCGAGCAGTTAGGCGTCATCCCCAATGCAATAAAAATTGATACAGATGGCAATGAAGATAAGGTGCTTGAAGGCGCTGTTAAAACATTATCTAACAGCAATCTAAGGAGCTTGGTAATTGAAATGCCTCATGAAAATAAAGGCAAGAGCGATCTCTGTTACGAAATATTGAAATCTGCAGGGTTATATTTAGCATGGTCGAATAGGGAAAAAACCCGCAATGAAATTTGGATACGACAGTAAATGGACAAAACAACTTAATTGCAGGAGGCGATAGATGCAAGGATAAGGGCAGAGAAGAAGTTCAAGCGTGTGAAAGGTTACAGGGAAATACTAAAACTTGCAACTGCCTTGCAGCATAATTCCCTTGAAAGAAAGGAGGTTAGTCCAGAGGTAGGATAGACGAACAGGTTCGTCTATCACCCCAAATCTGGCATAAAAAGCGAACATTGGGTTCGTTTATGAACGAGTTAGGCGAAATTGTGATGCTATATTTACGGAGGAATAATCATGAATGAACAAAAAATTATGAACAAAACAATGGACTTAGAAGATATTAATGGGTCTGATGAAGCTTTAGCAGTAGTTGACGAACTAAATAGTCTGATTAAGCAGATAAAGGCCAGAAATTTGAAGATCAGTTCTTGGTATGGAGTATTTAATTTAACTGGAGATGCCAATTCATGTGAGTGGATTAACCGCGGTTATGGTTATGAGGGTATTGAGGGAGCAATTGATGATAAAAATTTTTCATGGTTTTTGTATTGGGAGATAGTATGGATTGTTCTAAATAATGAATTCTATCCAGAACAGAAGGTTTTGGATTTAGGTGGAAGTTCCTCATTATTTTCATATTACTTAGCATCAAAGGGAGTAGATGTAACGACTATAGATCTTCAAAAAGAATTAGTCGATAACGCAAACTTTGTGGCGAAACAGATGGGATGGAATCTAAAAAATTATGTTATGAACATGAGGGAATTAAACTTCGATTCGAAATTCGACCATATAACCTCAATATGTGTTTATGAACATTTACCAATGTACGATAGAGTAACCATAAATAAAAATATAGAAGACTTACTAGTCGAAAGAGGAAAATTTAGTATCACCTTCGATTATAGAAACCCGTCTAGGTTTGCACAGATAAATTCTCCAAAAGATATTTATGAACAATTTGTAAAACCTTCGGGTCTGAAAATAAGAGGAAATAAAGATTTTTTAGACAATGGCAAGAACTATTTATTAAATCCATTCTATTACAAATACAAAAGAAGATTATGGAAATATATAATAAGCTCCATTAGGAGAAGACATCTTAGTCCATTGGAGCTCTTTAGGATCAAAGAGTCTAATGATTATACATTTGGTGCATTATTCCTAGAGAAATAAATAGTAAATAAATATGGAAGCATCACAACTACGCCTAACAGCGGATAAACGGTTCGGCGCTTGCAGAGCCTCACCCAAATTGCCTTCGGCAACTTTTTTAAACCGTTAGGCGAAATTGCATATTAACAACTAAGGAGAATTATTTATTATGAAACTAAACCAACATAGAATTTTGCTTATAGAGCCTCCTCATTATAGGTTATTTAAAGATACATATTCGCTTGACAGATATCCTCTTTCTTTAGGTTATCTGGCTGGAACAATAAGAAAAGAAACAAATTGGAGTGTAATGGCTTACAACACTGACTTTTGTCCTCAAAGTGAATCGATTAAACACAGTTATTTAGCAAGTACGGGCTTTGATAATTATCTAAATAATCTGAAAGACTTATCAGGACAGGTTTGGAGAGAGGTCAAATCAACTATATCAGAGTATAAACCCACTGTTGTTGGAATTTCTGCCAAATCTCAAAATTTTACATCAGCATGTATAGTGGCTAAATTCGTTAAGGAAGTCAACGATCAAACCATTGTAATAGTAGGTGGTCCTCATCCTTCCATGGTAGAATCAGATGTGCTGAATTGTCCAGATATTGATGTAGGTGTCAGAGGTGAAGGTGAAAATACTATTGTTGAACTACTTAATGCGATAGAGGCCCGAAAGAAATTCGATGATATACGAGGCATTGTCTATAGAAAAGACACCCAGATTGTTAAAAACGCTCCCAGAGAATTTTTAGAAGATTTAGATTCTCTATGTTTCCCTCATGAAAGTGCTCCGGAAGTATTAAAAGACTACGACCAATATCCGCTAACGGCATTTAGAAATATATTTGCAACAAGAGGATGTCCCTATAATTGTTTCTTTTGCGGGTCCCGTAAGATATGGAATCGCAGTGTAAGATTTCGTTCCCCCGAGAATGTTGTGAGGGAAATAAAAGGTCTTCAAAAGATGGGATTAAGATCAGCCCATTTTGACGACGACACTTTCGGTGTAAATAAGAAATATATAAACGATCTATGCAATGCACTTATCATACATTGTCCAGGCCTAAAATGGAGTTCTGAAATCCATGTAAAATTGGTTGATGAACAAACCATATCTCTTATGAAAACAGCAGGTTGTTTTTCAATCCTAATTGGTATTGAATCGGGTAATAATGAAATATTGAAAGAAATGAGGAAAAACATCACTATTGAAGAAGCCCTTTCTGCGTGTGAAATTATTAAGAAACATGGTATATTGTTGCAAGCGTTCTTTATCGTTGGCTTTCCTCAAGAAACTGAAGATACTTTAAATGATACTGTCGCAGTTATGAAAAAATTAAATGCGGATGATTTAATCTACAGCATATTTACTCCTTATCCGGGTACAGAGGCATTTGAATTTTGTAAAGAAAGGGGGTTGATTAGTGACGAGTATGATGTCTCTTTGTACAATCATCAGAGTCCAGCCAACTGCTTTTGCATTAACATAAGGCCAGAGAGATTTAGGAGATTGGTTTCTAAAATAGAGAAAATGATAGACAGAAAAAACTCGCTAAATAAGATAAAACAAGTATTTTCCTTTGACACATTTAGAAAAATACAAGAGTTGGGAATAGGTAAAAGTTTTCAAAAAGGTATAAGAGTATTCATTGGCAAATAACGATTTGTAGGAAATGAAATGGGCTATTGCAACCTCGCCTAACACAAAATAAAAGGTTCGTGCCTAATGGCACTCACTCAAATTTTTCTTCGCAAAAACTATCCTAATGTTTCTGTAACTTTAGACTATTTATGTGAGCAGTTAGGCATAATTCCAAATGCAATAAAAATTGATACGGATGGCAATGAAGATACGGTGCTTGAAGGTGCCGTTAAAAACTATCTAATACTCGTTTGAGAAGTCTAGTGATTGAAATGCCACATGAGGATACGAGGAAAAGCAATTACTGCTATAAGCTGCTTGAGTCTGCAGGATTCTCTCTGGTGTGGTCAGATAAGAAAAAAACCAGAAACGAAATTTGGGCGCGTCGTAAATAAAATATGACGTAGGTCCACTGAAAAGGAGGTAAAATGGAAAACAATATTATAGATAAGATGGTTAATCAGCTCAAAGTAATGCTAATTAACCCACCACAAAGATATTTTAACCAATCTCTGGGCTTTAATGTATACTTCCCATTAGGTTTATTAGGCATCGCTTCTATGATCAGAGATATATGTGTTGTGAAGATATTCGATTGCCTCATAACGGATTTTGAGGTTAAAAAAACAGGGGACTATACTTTATACGGGACACCGCTTGAAAAAGTTAAGGAGGCCATTGAAAATTACAATCCTGATATTGTTGGAATTACTACACCATTTTCCTCTCAAGCAGAAAATGCCAAGGCAATAAGTCGTATCTGCAGAGACATCAATCCCAAAATAACAATAGTTTTTGGAGGGCCTCATGCTTCTGTCAGATATAAACAGTTGTTGGAAGAAGGCTTCTGTGATTATTGTGTTGTAGGAGAAGGTGAGGCGATTTTTAGGGAATTTATACAGAGAGTTATTTCTAAGTCAGATATTTTTGACATCGGAGGGTTGGCATATATAAAAGACAATGCTGTAAAATACATGTCACGAAAATTCATGGTCAACTTAGATGATCTACCCTTCCCTGCTTATGACTTAATAGATTTCAATGCTTACCTTGATAGTCCATATTTATATAAAAGTAGAAGCGCAATACCCGAGAAATCAATTTCTATGATAACAAGTAGGGGATGTCCCTTCGATTGCACCTTTTGTTCTATTGAATTGCACATGGGTAAAAGATTCAGGTATCATTCTCCCGATTATGTTATACGCCATCTACGGTTTTGCATTGAGAAAATGGGCATTAGAAAATTTCATTTTGAAGATGACAACATGTCCCAAAATAAAAAAAGATTTGAAGCGATTCTGGATAAGATAATCGAGAATAATCTTGAGATAAACTGGGATACGCCGAATGGAATTCGTGCCGATACATTGGATTTTAATATTCTAAAAAAAATTAAGCAGTCGGGTTGCATAAGCCTGCAACTCGCAATAGAATCCGGGAATCAGCGTATATTAAATGACGTTATTAAAAAGCAGTCTTCTTTAGATTACATTTTTAAGATAATAGAATATTGTTATGAATTAGAAATAAAATTAGCCGCTTTTTTCGTCATAGGATTTCCTGGAGAGACAATAAATGATATAAAAGAAACCATTGCTTTAGCTGTAAGATTATATAAATCCTACAATGTGCTTCCCATACTATTATTTGCAACACCTTTATATGGAACAGAGTTATATAAAATTTGTATGGAGAAAGGGTTTGTAGATAAAAATTTTACAGACGATGACCTTGCTACCGCAACACAATTTTTTGGGAATCCTTTAATCTCGACAGAAGATTTTAACAAGGACGATCTAAAAAAAATTGCAACTGACTTTGAATTGGAAATGAATAAACTTGTAGGTAAAGGTTCGTTTCGCAAGATATTAACTGACAAAAAAGCTATTTTTGGTTGAAGGTAGAATCTATAAGATTAATAGAGATGATATGAACAACGTTGAGCAAATGTTTGATGAGAATAATGATATACAACAATTTTCTAAGAATTATTTTAGGTATCTATTTAAATTGTTAAATGATGTTGATGTAACTGCAATAGCAGCATTTGCTATGGAAATGGAAAAGGCTCGGAAAGGGCATAACACAGTATTTTTTATTGGAAATGGAGGATCAGCTGCCACTGCTTCGCACATGGCTAATGATTTCGGCATGGACATTTTAAAGAAAACCGGCGGTGATCTCCCCTTCCGTGCTATGGCATTGACGGATAATGCCGCTGTTATGCTGGCTATTGCCAATGATGAGGGTTATGACCGTTTGTTCGTTAACCAACTCCGTATTCATTACCGCCCGGGAGATAAACTCGTGGCCATTTCTGCAAGCGGCAACTCTCCCAATGTGGTTGCAGCGGCGGAATGGGTAAAAGACCGGGGAGGCAAGGTAATCTCGCTTGTTGGGTTCGATGGGGGAAAATTAAAAGATATTTCAGATATAATAATTCACGCAAAATCAGAAAAGGGTGAATACGGCCCTGTTGAGGATGTTCATATGATTATGGATCACTTGATTACCAATTGGTTACAATATAAGATGCTGTCGGAACAGGACGGAGTTAGGAAAATATGAATGCGTTAACCGGGAGTAAAATCTTACTGGGGCCTTCTACTTTTGCTGCTCAGGACCCATCGCCTATCGAAAGGCTTGCAGCGGCAGGTTGTGAGATCATCAAAAATCCGTTTGGCAGAAAATTGACCAAGCAGGAGCTTATTGAACTGTTGCCTGGAGTAAAGGGACTAATCGCCGGGCTTGAGACTTTAGACGAAGATGTGATGCGCAAGTCGGAACTCAAAGTTATTTCAAGGTGCGGTTCAGGAATATCAAATATTGATATGGAAGCAGCAAAAAAAAAAGGTATTAAAGTTTTTTTTACTCCATATGGTCCGACTACTGCAGTGGCCGAGCTTACACTGGGGGCTATGTTAAATCTGCTCAGGATGGTCTCCCTTATGGACAGGGATATGCATGAAGGTAAATGGACTAAAAAAGTCGGCGCTCAACTCGAGGGCAAAACAGTAGTAGTTATTGGCCTTGGCAGAATTGGCAGAAAAGTTGTTTCACTGCTAAAACCATTCAATGTGAGGCTGCTTGCTGTAGATCCTAATGTTAGAGAAAAAATAGACAGGGTAGAAATCCTTCCACTTGGTAAAGCGCTTACAGAAGCGGATATAATCACCATTCACTCAAGTGGCGAACAGCAGATTATAGGCGACGATGAATTTAGACTTATTAAGAGAGGGACATTTTTACTGAATGCTGCCAGGGGCGGCTTGATTAATGAAATCGCACTGATTAATGCAATTGAGAGCGGTAAGATAGCAGGTGCATGGCTTGACACATTCAGTGTTGAACCATATGCAGGTCCCTTAAGTAAATATCCTCAAGTCTTATTGACCCCTCATGTGGGTTCGTATACCCAGGAATGTCGGATATCTATGGAGACGGAAGCTGTTGAAAATTTAATAACAGCTTTTGAAAAGATAAAGCAAGATGAAGGATAATGATGCATCTCAGTGGTTATCAGTGGCTGGCGAGGCTGCGCGGAGAGCCGGTGCATCTCTATTGCATTCCACACAAAATGGCCGAAATATTATCACTGATAAAGAAAGAGATGTAAAAATAGCTGCTGATGGGAATTCTGAAAGCATTATCTTGAATTATCTCCAGGAGCACTCTGCTTTTTCTATTCTTTCCGAAGAGAGGGGATTAGTCGAGCGGAATTACCGTAGCATGGTGTGGATCGTCGATCCTTTGGATGGTAGCTTGAACTATTCCCGCGGTATCCCGTTTTGTTGTGTATCTATCGGACTTTGGGAAGAGAATCGACCGGTACTGGGTGTTATATATGATTTTCACCGCGCTGAATTTTATTCCGGAATTGCCGGGGAAGGAGCGTGGTGCAATGAGCGTGAAATTAAGGCAAGCGATGTGAACAGAAAGGAGAATGCGGTACTCTGTACCGGGTTTCCTGTTAATACAGATTTTTCAGCCGAAAGTTTGATGACCTTTATTCAAAAAATCCAACAATATAAAAAAATACGACTTCTTGGCTCAGCAGCCCTCTCTCTTGCGTACGTCGCCTCTGGAAGAGCAGACGCATACATGGAAGACGATATTATGATCTGGGATGTCGCGGCAGGTCTGGCAATTGCGAGTGGTTCTGGGTGTTTATTGAATATAAATAACGGAACCAAATCAAATTCACTTCACGTCGCCGCTTCCAATGGAAATCTTCAATTAACATAAAACCTAAATTCTGCAATCGTATTTTATTCGATAATGGCTAAAACAAGCATTTATCAGAGTTTACGTAATATTTATATGAATTCCTTATTCACTTAAAAAGTGAATGTTTAACCTTGTAAAAAATGCTATAAAGCCAATAAATACAATGGTTTTTAAGGTTTTCATTAAATATGATTGCAGAATTTAGGTAAAAGTTTATATATGGATACAAGGAGTTAGTTTAGATGGCGGATCCCTTAGTAACTGTCTTAATGACCGTGCACAACGGTGGGGAATACCTCAAGGAATCGGTCCGGAGCGTTCTCAGTCAAATATTCGAGGATTTTGAATTCCTGATCATCAATGATTGCAGTACAGATGATTCGGTAAAGATTATTGAGTCTTTTAATGATGAACGTATTGTTATTCATCATAATGAAAAGAATTTAGGGCAAACGAAATCTTTGAATATAGGTTTAAGGCTCGCAAGAGGTAAATATGTCGCGAGAATGGATGCAGATGATATGGCTTTCCCAATGTGGCTGGAGAAACTTGTAAGTTTTGCTGAATCTCATCGGGAATATGTGGTGGTCAGCGCTGCTGCCGCAGTTATGAATGCATCGGGAAAATTTAAAAAAATCCAGCGGACTCCGACAACATTTGAAGGGGCAATCTTCCATATCTTTATCGGAAATGCTATAAATCATGTTGGCTCACTTTTCAATAAAGAGATTATTTTAAAAAATGGAGGATATAATGAAGAATTCAAGATATCGCAGGACTATGAACTGTGGTCATTTCTGATAAGAAATAATTATCGTTTGGTTAATATAGACGATATGCTGGTTGCAGTCAGGGTACACGAAAGTTCCCGCAGCTATGTTGCTGAAAAAGACAGAGGACTTCAGGAGGTTGCAGAGACAATTTATCGGAATGTGAGTTCTTTAACGAAGCTAAAAATATCTTATGATGATGCTATTAAACTAAGATTATTTTATCGTTTTCCTCATCAATTAACAAACGAAGAATTTAGGGACACACAGGATTTGTATTCTAAAATATTCCATAGTTTAAAAGAGGAATTCAAATTAGAGCCAAGTATTCTTAAACAAAAATTAAAAAAACAAATGGTAATTCCTTACTATAAACGAGCTATGTTTGAAATTGAAAATAGCAGATCTAAATCTGCGCGTAAAATATTATTAAATTACCATACTCTATATGGGTTTCATATTATACTATTTTTGATATTCTTAGTGACATTTTTAGATAATGCCAAAGTGAAAAGGTTACTAAATATTTATGAGAGCCTGATGGAAAGGATTATTACACGTTTCATCTTATCTCCGAGAGAAAGCAGGGAGGAAACATGGATCCAAAAGCTAAGAATAAAATTCTACTTATAGAGCCACCCTTTTATCGATTATTTCATGATAAATATTCACTTGATAAATATCCCTTATCATTGGGATATCTAGCAGGAACAATCAAGAAGTGCACAGATTGGGATGTAATGGCCTATAATGCAGATTTTAATCCGAAAAGTATTGCAAAGCACATTTCTTATTTATCTGGAGTTGGGTTTACAAACTACAGGAACAATTTAAAACATTTATCAGCAAGCATCTGGAATGAGGTTAAATCGACTATACTTGAATTCAAACCAACAGTAGTAGGTATAACGTCCAAAACTCCAAACTTTGAGTCAGCAAGTATAGTGGCAAGAATTGCCAAAGAAATAGATGATAAGATAATCGTGATAATTGGTGGACCTCATCCTTCGCTGATTAGTTCCGATATTATTAACAGGAAAGAGTTTGATGTCGGGGTTAGAGGAGAAGGTGAAGAGACTATTGTGGAGTTATTGAATAATATTCAATATAAGTCAGAATGGAGACACATCGCAGGGATATATTATCGTGAGAACGATGAGGTAATAGATACTGGACAAAGACAGCTTATTAATGATGTAGACTCATTATGTTTTCCAAACGAGTTTACGGAACAAGTTTTAAAGGATTACAAAAAGTATCCAAAAAGCGCTTTCAAGTATATCTTTGCAATTAGGGGCTGTCCATATAATTGTTGGTTCTGTGGTTCTCGGTACATCTGGAGCAGAAAAGCTAGGTTTCGTTCAGCACAAAATATTGTTGAAGAAATTAAACTATTAGGTAAAAAAGGAATACATTCCGTCCAATTTGATGATGATACATTCGGAGTAAACAGAAAATACATTATTGATCTGTGTAATCATATTTCAAGATATGCTCCGGAAACGAGGTGGAGTTGTGAAATGCATATCAAATTGATTGAGGATGATCTTATCAGACTGATGAAGGAGAGCGGTTGTGAATCTATACTAGTAGGTATAGAATCAGGGAATAATGAAATTCTCGAAAAAATACGAAAAGGGCTAACCATAGAGGAAGCTATAGAAGCATGCAATGTAATTAAAAGACATAAGATTGGCTTAGGTGCTTTTTTTATGGTTGGTTTTCCATGGGAGACAGAGGAAACACTTAGAGACACGATTGATGCTATCAAGAAAATTAAGGCAGATGATACTCTCTATAGTATTTTCATGCCCTATCCTGGAACGGAAGCTTTCGAATATTGTAAAGAAAAAGGATTAGTTTCTAAAAACTTTGATCCTTCTTCCTATAACCACCAGAGCCCTGAAAATTGTTTTTGCTTAAATATAGAACATGAGCGATTCAGATGGCTTGTTTCTAAAATTGAAGAAGAGACTGATATCGTAAATTTCAAAAATAGGCGGAAATATATATTTAATAAAATAAAAAATACTTCAATGAGCGAGATAATCACAAAGATAAGGGAATTTGGAGTGTTGAAGTGTATAAGACGGCTTATCACAGATTTTCAGTAGATAAGTAAATATGGTGATAAAAGGGAAAAAAGTCTTATTAGTATTTCCAGATATTTCTGAAAGGTCATGGCATAAGGGTTATTTCCATTATGGTTTAGCTCATATTTCATCATATCTTAAAGAAAAAATTAAGAATATTGAAATATCGTTGTTATCTGTTCGTGATAAGAATTATAATCAGACTGATTTTGTTAATGAGATAAAGAAATTTCAACCGGATATAATTGGTTTTACTTCTACAACGCACAGTTTTCCTATAGTTCAGAAAATCTCAAAATGGGTGAAAAATTTAAGCAATGATATTTTAACAGTTTGTGGAGGTATTCATGTAACTATAAATCCACAAGAAGCATTATTGTCCTCAGAGCTTGATGTTGTTATTTGTGGAGATGGGGAATATCCTATGGAAGCAATAGTAAATGAATGGGTCGATTATGGCACAATACCGGATAAAAATGGTATATGGTATCGGAAAGAAAATTGTATAGTTAATAATAGTCTTGCTAAAGTGGATAATTTGGATTTGCTACCCGATCCTGATTGGGAGCTTTTTGACTATATGAACCTAGATGATGGCTCTCAAGGTATTGGCGGATTGATGCTTTCAAGGGGATGTCCATACCAATGTACTTATTGTTGTAATCATAAAATTGCGAATATTTATAGAGAAAATAATACAAGTTATGTTCGTTTTAAGAGCGTTGGAAAATCAATATCGGAGATTAAAAACTTTATCAAAAAGTTTCCAAAGATACATACTTTGTATTTTGATGATGATATTTTACCATTAAACAAATCTTGGTTTTTTGATTTTGCTGCGAGATATAAAAAAGAGATAAATATGCCTTACTGGTGTAATGTCAGGCCTAATTTAGTTAATGAGGAAATAGTAGAGGCATTTGTTGATTCTGGGTGTGTTCGCGCAGGCATTGGAATAGAGAGCGGTAACGAAAATATAAGAAATAAAGTCTTAAAAAGAAATATTTCAGAGCAGTCCCTTATCAATGCGGTATCACTATTGAAAAAGAAAAATATTTATGTATACACTTATAACATGGTTGGAATACCCACAGAAACGAGAGAAGAATTATTAGATACGATACGTTTAAATAGCAGGTTAAATGTTGATAAAATGCAATGTTCGATCTTTTATCCATACAAGCATACAGCCTTGCATGATTTTGTTCTTAAAGAAGGGCTGTCTATAAGTGAAGGATCATTGATTGAATATACACAGAAAAGTATTTTAAAGTTTAGTTTTGCTCAAATTAACCGAATATACTTTACAGTACTAACAATAGAACTAGTTTCAAAAATTTATAAAGCTCTTCCTAGATTTGCATCCGAAGTATTTTTAAGAATACTTTATTCCGCTCCATCATCAGTTTTCTTTCTTCCAATTGCCAATATTCTAATGAGAAAAATATTAGCCTCGAAAAAACTCGCTAGTAAGATTAGAAAGATGTTGAGATTAATTATTCCTCCACCTCCTACGGTAATAGCTAAACACATTGGTAGGATTAAGGAAACGTAAAATGAAAAAAATAACCTTTGTTATTTCTGAAGTAAAGTTGCACGAACATCTTTCTGTTATGGCTCTAAGCGCTTCTTTAAAGAATTCAGGACATGAAACCTCTCTGGTATTCATTCAAAATGACCCTTTAAATAAAAATAAAATTCTAAAGGCGCTTAAGAATGAAAACCCAGATTTTATAGCATTTAGTTTTATGTCTGGGGTAAAGAATCAGTATTTCGATCTAGGGACTTACATTAAGCGGCATATGGATATTCCCATCATTATTGGTGGTCCTGCTGCAACATTTGATCAAAGTTTAAGTAATATTAAAGATAACCCATTTGATGCGGTTTGTATCGGCGAGGGTGATTTGTCTATTATTGAATTTGTGAATAAATATAATCAAGGGAAGAATCTAACAGCAATAAACAATTTTATTATAGAATCTGGGAATGGCAATCAATTAAAAGGTGATTTACTAAATCTTGTTGAGCCTTTGAATCAACTCCCATTTCCCGATAGGAAAATTTTGTACGATAAAGATGATTTTCTCAGAAATTCTAAAATTAAAATGTTTATTTCTGGTAGAGGTTGCCCATATCAATGTACTTACTGCTTCAATCATAAATATAATAGTATGTATAAAGGGAAAGGGAAGATTATCCGGCATAAATCAGTAGACTATTTTTTGGAAGAAATATGCAAGACAAAAAAGGAATATCCTTTGGAAGGTATCATTTTTGAAGATGATATTTTTATTATTGATAAGGAATGGTTATCAGAGTTTGCCGAAAAATATCCAAAACGAATCGGGCTTCCTTACATGTGTTATGTTCGTCCAAATCTCGTTACTAAAGAACTTGCTAGATTACTGAAAGTATCTGGATGTTATTCTGTCCGGGTTGCTATAGAATGCGGTAATGAAGTTCTTCGGAATAAAATTCTTAAAAGGAATCTCAGTAATGAGCAAATCCTGAAAAGTTGCCAAATTCTTCAAGATGAAAACATTAAAATTGGAACAATTAACATTCTGGGATTACCCACAGAGACGATTACCAATATGAGAGAAACCCTCGAATTGAATAGAGCTTGTAAGCCTGATCATGTTTCTGCAAATATGTTTATACCACTTCCGGGGGTAGATTTGACTTTATTTGCTGTTCAAAAAGGTTTGCTGGACGAAGAATTTAACTCACCTAAATCAACACATCATATCAGTGATATGAAATATCCGGATGACGTAAAAAGATTCCTGTATCCATTTAAGGCGCTTTTTCCACTTATGGTGCTAAAAAAAAACATTGAAACAATTACCCCTCTGTTAATGAAATTACCAGGGCCGCTCCTGAAAATGATCGATAGCGGTTATAGACTATATCGTAATGCCAAATTCTATCCACCGGTTCGATTTAGTATTCGTGAAAAATGGGAAGCCTTACGTCGCTTTCTTACTATAGTATCACGATGAAGCTTGAGAAAATGCACACTCTGTAGAATTCACGCCATGAAAAAAATAGCACATATAAAATCAACCGACATATTGATTGGTATTACATTTGTATTAATTTATTTCCAGGTATACTGGCATTACTGGCTTGTAAAATTATTGAATGGTTATGTTATAAACACTCTCTTGCCTATAATCTTTCTGTTCTGTCTTTTTTTATTCAGAGAATTAGTATCCCATAAAACCAGCTTTACGAAAAGAAGGGCATATAGTGTAATTCTTCCGTTAATTTTTTATGCCTTTTTTGCCACAATTTCGATAGTACTCAATGCAGAGGGGTTCGGGGAAATTAAAAGCTTTCTTATTTATATCTATTCTCCTTTATTAATATTTATCAGTATCGTACGGCTTCATAAATTCAGACAGAATGATAGCGTGAAATCCATTCTTTTGCTTCTTTTTATTGCTGGTATTATTTTTTCAATTTATGTAGCGATTATATTCTCAGTAGACCCACAGGGTTTGCTTGCAATGCCAGATATAGAAACTAATCGAGGAGTGATTAGTACGACATACGGAGGGGCCTATGGAGTGGGGGACCTGGAAGCTGTCAGATATAGTATTCCAGGAATAAGTTCAACGACATACGGACCTATATTGGTTCCACTAATGTTTGTAGGGTTTTACTTCAAAAAGTATACAAAGGGTAAACTTATGCATTTCATTTATACAGTACTCATTCTATTTTTAATATTCTGTGTTTTAAAGACCGTGTCGCGTGGGCCGTTAATTGCGATGTTTGCTGGCATAACATATCTTGGTTGGAGAAACTTGCTGAAAACAAAAGAAATAGTCTTTATCGCTTCTGTGCTTGTAATTTCGTTTCTCACTTTTGCAAAGCTTGCATTGTTAAGGTTGATCATAACACTAGCCATATTTATACCTTTTGATATTCCGTTCCTGGATGCAGCTATAGATATAACAGATCTTCTCAAAGATCCGAGGGTAGAAGTGGCGCCCGAGACCTTCTCTCAGATATTGGCGCATCCTTTTATGGGAATGGGCATGACAAATCTGATCAATCTTCAGGAGCTGTCATATGGAAAAGATCACAACAACTACTTAAGTATTGCCGCATCGTTCGGAAGTCTGACCCTCGTTTTTTACCTGTTGTTTTTATTTCTGCTTTTTATTATGACTCAGAAAGCAATTAAGAGACTTTCATGGAATCCGACAAGCAAAGACCTGGGTATTGTCTTGAGTGCTGGATTATTGGCTTTAATAGTTTATCTGAATTTTGCCCCTGCTGAATTACATTTTATTTGGATCTGGTTTGGCCTTACCGCGGCGTGGTTACGGAATGCCGAAAAAGAAATTTATTTAAAAGAAGGTTTCAATTAATTGAAAGGAAGATATAAAAGGGTATGAATATCCTGATAATCGAGCCGCCTGCTGTTTCTAAGTTTGGTAATCAGAGAATATTTGGCGGAAATGGAAGCAATAAAAGCGACTTCAGAAAGCCTCCGCTTGATTTAATGATGATTTCCGGTTATTTGAGAAAAGAGGGATACGATAATAATCTCATTGATGCAAATTCTTCACGAAGAACAATAGATGACGTAGAGGGGATCATTAAAAAAAACTTTCCTGATGTCCTTTTCTTTTCTACTTCCACGTGCACCATTTATAAGGATCTGCTTGTTGCAAAGGTCGCTAAAAAAATAAACCCTTCGATTATTACTGCTGCTATCGGGACTCATGTAATGGCATTACCTCTTGAAACATTTCAGGAATCGCAATATCTTGACATTATTGTATATTCGAGTGAATGGGAGCAGGCATCATTAAATATAGTGAGAAATTTATCAAATTTAGAAAATGCAAAAGGAATATTTTTCAAGAAACCTGATGGAACAATTGTAAAGACAGATTTGCAGCCGCCTTTGCAAAATCTTGATGACTTGGGGTTCCCATCCCATGATAAGCTTGAAAAAGAACTTTACGGAGATCCTACCTCTAAAGGATCTCCAAAAACAATGGTTATGGGACAGAAGGCATGTATTAACAACTGCAGCTTTTGCTGCCAGCCGGCTTTCTTTGGCGCCCCTGTAATCAGAAAGCGTTCTGTTGAGCATTTCATTTCTGAATTGAAGTGGGTTCAGCATCTCGGTTTTAAAGAGGTTATGTTCAATGATGCTACATTGACTGCAGATACGGAGTGGGCAACTGCATTATTTGAGGGTGTGATAGAGAACAATATCGATATTACTTGGAACTGCTCTACAAGAGCTGAACGGGTTAATGATTCGATATTAAAGTTAATGAAGAAGGCAGGATGCCATACTATTGCACTTGGAATGGAAAGTACTGATCCCGTAGTGCTGAAGAATATTAGAAAAAATGTTGCCCCAGAACAGTTAAGAGAGTCGGTATCACTAATAAGAAAAAATGGAATGAATACGGTAGTATTCTGTGTGGTAGGTTTCCCGGGAGAGACCAGGGGAAGCATAGAAAAAACTATATCTTTCCTGAAGACTCTTGATACAACCTATATTACTCTTGGAATAGCAGTCCCGGCGCCAGGCACGGATTTCTATAAGTATGTTGAAGA
>JANLHY010000772.1 GCA_024653795.1 Candidatus Brocadiaceae bacterium
ACCTTCTGGCTATTGCCAAAAACGCTCTTACGGCTAAATCGCCTTCTGCCTTAGCTTATAATATCGCTTGTTAATTTTTCAAAGAACTAAAGTGTTACGTTTTTTTCTATTTGTACAAAAATAATGTTTATTTACACCTTTTCCGCTTACAACGCAAAAAAAAGTTTTTACAGAGTAATACTATTATAATGGATTTCTGATGTACATTATCTTAATATATCGTTACCGTGTTTACAAACTTTTTAGGATAAGGAAGATTAAAATGAAGACAATAACCCTTGAAAAAATATATGAAAAAATCATTGAATTACAGCGGGAAGTATCGCATATCAAAAAAAATCTTTTGAAAGACCCTGACTTACGGAATGATTTTATTATGCGGATGAAGGATATAGATGCTCAGAAGTCAATTCCAGTTGATGATTTTGGTAAAAGGTATGCGTTGAAATGATGTATCAACTTGCTATTAAAGAAGGTCTTGACAAAAAGTTTAAAAGACTTCAACGAAAAAACAAAGAACTGCTTCGACTTATTGATAGAAAAGTACAGGACATACTTGCCGACCCTTGTCGTTTTAAGCCTTTGAAAAAACCATTGCAGAATAGACGTAGGGTTCATGTTGGCGGGTCTTTTGTGCTCGTTTATGAAGTTAACGAACAAGATAAACTGGTAACGCTGCTAGATTTTGACCATCATGATAGTATTTATGAAACATAAGAATCTGAAGTGGAACTTTAACAAAAAAGACTTGACAGACTACTTTGTATTTGACACAATGCCGCTTAATTTCGGACAGTTTAAATTAAATTGTGGGGGTAAATTAATGGTACACCTCTTGCAAGCCAAGCCAAGCCAAGCCAAGCCAAGCCAAGCCAAATACACCTAACTATACTTTTAGTTTTACAGTTTTTGATAGTTCATAAAACGCCTTTTCTGGCCAGAGTTCCGGGAAAGGCGTTTTTTTGTTTGGATTTGAAAAGGCAGGAAAATTGAAAAAAAATGAAGATACCGGGCAAGTCATGAGAGTGACGCTCAATTCCGTCATGGGGCTGTCCAAAAAGCGTTAGATTATTGAATAATGAAGATTTGATAATGTGCTCTTTTGTTGAAAGGTGGAAGATCGTGTACAAATGTGAAAACAGATTGGGGAGAAAAGCAGGTAGAATATTAAACAGTATCGTGTTATTAGATTATTTTGCTTTCCACGAATTATTTAGTCATGTTGAAAAATAATTTTCAACAATAAGATTTATTAAACTAGCGAGGTTAATATGAAAAAACTTTATTCAGTGTGTGTGATTCTTTCCGTGTTGTTATTTACCGCAAATATATTTGCTCAACCTTCCTTTACACCTAAGACAGATTTCACAACAGGAAATCTTCCACGCTCTGTTTCAATTGGTGATTTGAACGGAGACGGAAAGCAGGATCTGGCTGTGGCGAACTCTGGTACGGATAATGTGTCAATATTATTGAATACCACAACTCAGGGAGCTTCTATACCAACTTTTACAGCTAAGACAGATTTCACAGCCGGAAGTAGTCCAATCTCTGTTTCGATTGGTGATTTCAACGGAGACGGGAAACCGGATCTGGCTGTGGCGAATTATAATTCAAGTACTGTTTCAGTATTTTTCAACACGACAGCTTCGGGAGCTGCTACTCCTTCTTTTACAGCTAAGACAGATTTCACAACAGGAAATCTTCCAATCTCTGTTTCAATTGGTGATTTCAACGGAGACGGAAAACCAGATCTGGCCTTGGCGAACCAAGGTTCCAATACTGTTTCAGTATTATTGAACACGACAGCTTCGGGAGCTTCTACTCCTTCTTTTACGGCTAAGACAGATTTCTCAACCGGAAGTGGTCCAGTGTCTGTTTCGATTGGGGATCTCAACGGAGACGGAAAACCAGATCTGGCCTTGGCGAACCAAGGTTCAGATACTGTTTCAGTATTATTGAACACGACAGCTTCGGGAGCCTCTATTCCTTCTTTTACTGTGAAGACAGATTTCTCAACCGGAAGTGGTCCACTCTCTGTTTCAATTGGTGATTTCAACGGAGACGGAAAACCGGATCTGGCTGTGGCGAACCAAGGTTCAAGTACTGTTTCAGTATTATTGAACACGACAGCTTCGGGAGCTTCTACTCCTTCTTTTACAGCTAAGACAGATTTCACAACAGGAAATTTTCCAATGTCTGTTTCAATTGGAGACTTCAACGGAGACGGAAAACCAGATCTGGCTGTGACGAACGGTGGACCCAATACGGTTTCAGTATTATTGAACACGACAGCTTCGGGAGCTTCTACTCCTTCTTTTACTGTGAAGACAGATTTCTCAACCGGAAATAATCCAACCTCTGTTTCGATTGGAGACTTCAACGGAGACGGAAAACCAGATCTGGCTGTGACAAATGTGAATTCAAATACTGTTTCAGTATTGTTGAACACCACTGCTACAAATATATCAGGAACAACGGATGCTTGCATAACATGGGACCTATTGAGTACAAATGCGGTAACTTCTGCCGTAGGCAATATAAATGGGCAGCCTGAATCTATAGGAGTAGGATCATCTTCTCCTTTTATGTCAATTTTCCTTCCTTACAGCAACGGTCAAAGACTTTGGGTAGGTACTACTGGTTGGGTTGCAGGTCCTTTAGATCCTATGCGCTATGTTGAGTTCAATGCTTCTCCGCAACCTGGAAATAGTCTTACGGTTACTAACGTTTCCTTTAATTATGGTGATTTTCCCCTCAGTACTAACTTCAACATCTTGAATTTTCAAGCATATTACTCAACTAATAATTGGGTGAACAGTACGGTATTGAATTCGACTGCATTAGTATATTTAAACACTACTATGTCATTATTTGCCCAGCCCATAGTTCCTAGTGTGCTGGTACCAAGCGGTCAAACTTTTTCTCTAAGAATCTATCCTTATGCGCTTCTGAATGGTATAGCTATGACTCCTACTTTTGCAATTCACAATAATGTTGTTATTTGTGGCACAACCGCTCCTGAAGTTTTAGACAACGGTTCTATTTGCGGTGTGAAGTACAACGACTTGAACGGCAATGGTGTGAGAAATACGGGTGAGCCAGGACTACCGAACTGGACAATCAACTTGACCGGTGCGTCAACTTCGAGCGTTACAACAGACGAAAAAGGTAAATATTGTTTCACCAACT
>JANLHY010000142.1 GCA_024653795.1 Candidatus Brocadiaceae bacterium
GAATGTGTTGATTTTCTGTAGCTATTTCTGACTGAAAATTTAGCTAATCATGACTACAAAACCTAAACATTTATAAACTATATGTGCATATAGTCTAAAAAGAGGTGATATTATGGGATATAAAATAAAGATACAATTAATACAACGAAAAGATTCACAACAATGGTTGTTTAACATTCCAGCTGCAATAGGTGCAGCTTTAGAGCTCAAGAAAGGGGAAATTCTTGATTTAACAATTAAAGATAAAGACAATCTGTTTATTCGCAGGGTGAAATAAAATGTTCTATAAACAAGAAAATCATACGCTTTCTCAAAAATCGCAAGAGATTTATGAGAAATTAATTGATTATGATTCTTTACTCCCTCAAATAAAGAAAGAATTTGATTTTTCTTTTATTTACAATCTAATCAAATCATTTTATTGTTTAGACAATGGGAGAAACAGCCTTGATGGACAAATTGCTCTTAAAGCAATTTTTACTCAGAGGCTCTTTGGTTTGTCAGAAAGAGGACTTGAAAGAAAAGTCAAATATGATATTGAAATCAAACATTTTCTAGATATAGAAATTGATGATGAATCTTTTGATTTTACAACAATTTGGAAATTTAAAAATCAATTGGGAGCAGAAAAAGTTGATGAGATTTTCAATACAATACTCACACAAATCAAAAAGAAAGGTATTATTAAATCATTTAGAAGACAGGCTATAGATACAATTCCTATTGTAGCCGCTTCTGCATTACCGAGCATAACAAGTCTGATTTACCATGCAATAAAATTAGTTTGTCAAGAAGTCAATGACAAACTATTAAGTCAAATATTTAAGGAAACTGACTTAACAGAAGAAAAGTTATTGCATTTTTCTAAAGCTCGGCCTTTGTTCAGAGTTGGTGATTCTGAAAAAATTAAAATTTTTCAGAAAGCTGCAAAACGTGGTTTTAAAGTACTTGAGTTAGTTCATGAAAATAAGATTGATTCTGACAATGTTAAGCTTCTTGAAGAAATTCTTAAAGAGAATGTAGACCATAAGAAAAACGATGAACATAAACTTAAACATACCCCACATGCAAAGAAATCTTTGACTGACAAGGACGCTGGGTTGGGTCATAAGACAAAGGAAGATATAATATTTGGATATAAAGCTGGCATGTCTACAGTACAGGAAGGGATCATAACTGCCTATGAAGTCACCTCTATGTCTCATAGAGATGACGAACATCTAAATCCAATAATAGAAAAACAAGAGAAAAATGAAGTGAAAGCTGATGAACTTGATGGAGATTCAGCATTTGGATTTATTAAAAATTTTGCTGATGCAGAAAAAAAGAAAGTTATTTTACATGCTCCAGTTAGAAACTTCGATCCAGAAAAGTTATCAGCATATGACTTCAAGTATAATGTGGAAGCTAATGAATTAACTTGTATAAATAACATCACTGTTAATGGAAAAAATTCTGGTGCTCTAACTTTTGAATTTCCACTGAGACTTTGTCGTGTTTGCCCAAAAGCAAACGAATGTCCATTAGCTCCGAGTAAAGTTGTAAAATTACATGAGAAGTATGATGTTGCTAAAAGAGCAATTGAACGTCAGAGAAAAGATATAGAAATAACAAAGGAAAACAAAGAAAAAGGAATTAAAAACTTCAATAGGCTTGTAATTGAAAATGTGTTTGCTTTTCTTGAGAAGCTGGGGATTAAAGAGACCCCAGCTTATTCTTTGGAGATGACAAAAGTTCATGTGGGGATAGTGTCAACTCTATCGAACATGATAAAAACAGTGAGAAAATTGAAAAAAATAAGGCAAGAAAACATACAAGTAAAAGAAAGCGCCACACAACTTAAGTTGGTTCTACCTGTTTTATATTCAGCCACTTAGTTTATCAACACATTC
>JANLHY010000790.1 GCA_024653795.1 Candidatus Brocadiaceae bacterium
GGCAGACAACAGGGTACTCATGGATAAGGCCACGCAGCAGAGTCTGGAGATTACCCAGACCATAAGGGCGCGTGACCGGGAAGGCTCATTGCTGAGCGTGATCGATCAGACGAAGACGCCAATGGGCGCCCGATTGCTCAGGGAATGGATTATCAGCCCTTTGAGGGTATCTGCCGAAATCAAATATCGTCAAATCGGCGTGAAGGAATTATCTGAAAATTCACCATTAATGCGGGAACTCCGCGACATTCTGGGTAACATCTACGATATTGAACGAATTTCGACTAAGGTAAGCTGCGGTCGCGCCAATGGACGTGACCTTGTTAGCTTAAAACAATCCCTTTCAAAATTACCTGCACTTAAAGAAAAAACTGGATTTTGTATCTCGGACGTTTTAGTATCTGCAGAAGAACAATTAGACATCCTTGATGAAGTGCGAACCTTGATCGGTACGGCAATCGTGTCTGACCCGCCGCCCACAATTAAAGACGGAGGGCTTATCAGAGAGGGTTATGACGCAGCGCTTGATGAATTGAAGTACATCAGTAAAAATGGGAAGAGCTGGATCGCCAATTTTCAGGCGGAAGAGATCACTCGAACGGGCATCAATTCCCTCAAGGTCGGGTACAACAAGGTATTTGGATATTATATTGAAGTTACCAACGTCCACATGGATAATATCCCGCAGACCTATATTCGGAAACAGACACTCAAAAACGCAGAACGTTTCATTACCCCGGAACTCAAGGAATATGAAACAAAAGTGCTGACGGCTGATGAGCGTGCAAAGGATTTAGAGTGCGATTTGTTTATCCAGATACGTGAACAGGTCAGCGGCTTTACAGCGCGACTGCAAAGGACGTCTGAGGCAATTGCACTCCTTGACGTACTGTCTACCCTGGCCAATCTTGCAGTAGAAAATCGATATATCATGCCCGAAATTACCGATAGTCTGGAATTAAAAATAATCGACGGACGCCACCCCGTGCTGGATCGGAGACTTGCCGGCGAAAGCTTTGTACCCAACGATATTAATCTGGATGGCACTCAGGACACGATCATGGTAATCACCGGGCCAAATATGGCGGGGAAAAGCACGTACATTCGCCAGGTAGCGCTTCTTATTCTCATGGCACAGATGGGAAGTTTTATCCCGGCAAAGGAAGCGGTCATTGGAACGGTTGACAGAATTTTTACGCGGGTAGGCGCTTCGGACGAACTTTCGAGGGGGCAGAGTACCTTTATGGTGGAAATGAATGAGACGGCAAACATCCTGAATAACGCCACCGAACGCAGTCTCATTATTTTAGACGAGGTGGGGCGCGGCACGAGCACATTCGACGGCGTCAGCATTGCCTGGGCAATTACAGAATACATCTACCAGCACATTCATGCCAGAACACTCTTCGCTACCCACTATCACGAACTCACGGAGCTTGCCTTGCTTTTTCCGGGAATTAAGAATTTTAACATTGCTGTCAAGGAGTGGGGAGACGAGATTATATTTTTGCGAAAGATTGTAGAAGGGGGAACTGATAAAAGTTATGGAATCCACGTTGCACGCCTTGCGGGGATACCGAGGGAGGTCATCCAGAGGGCGCGCATTATCCTGAACAACCTTGAGGCTGCAACCCTGGATGTAAACGGCAAACCAAAGTTTGCGCCATTGAAAACAGCTCAAAATAGCAAACAGCCTGCGCAGTTAAAACTTTTTTTGTCAAAACAGGACATGGTAATTGAAGAGATCAAGAAGCTTGAAACGTCAAGAATGTCACCCCTTGAGGCGCTGAACAAACTCGACGAGTTGAAGAAGAAATTAGAAGATGATAATGGTTTGTAATTGATAAATTTTCGTAATAGTTTAGTATTTTGAAAACATTAGCAGTGTAAAATGCCTTGGTGACAGTATGTAGTGGCAATTCATGAATTGCCACTACAAGATTGAAATTCCTTTGCTGGTTCAATTGTCCTCGATTGAGCCAAAATGTTTCGGTTCAAGCTACAAGCCTGAACCAGCATAGCAGGTGATTTGTAATTTGATTTCAAGAATTTCAATCCCCGTTTACACGAGGACGAATCTTGTATAATTTCCCCTCTAGAAAGAGGGGACTTCGTTGTGAGCGCTCAGTCGAACGATAAAGGGGTGTGTAAGTTTGCCGTAACATATCCTGCGCTGGTTCAATCTTGCAGATTGAACCAAATATTTCGAATTGTACCATGGGTTTAAAAGTTGAATTATGCAAACTATTTCGTTCAATCGAGGACGATTGAACGAGCCAGAGCTTAAAAGACGCTGCCTTTGGCAGCCTAATTGAATGTTCAGGAATTTCAAACTATTGTTCCTCCCCCTTGACTTCGTCGTGAGCTCAGTCGAACGATGGGGGAGGCTAGGTAGGGGTGAAGGAAAAAGCTAATCACCCTCCCCTTGCCCCTCGCATCAAGGGAGGGGAATATTTAGTTGCCGAAGGCCTAATTTATCCACGTAATTCAATTATTTTAACAGGGGAAATTATATGCAATATCTGCCGCTTCTTACAATGTCCACAAAGGTCTCGGTTTTTGTATTCATTGTACTCTTTCTCTGTATCCTTTTATTTGCACTTGTTATCTTTAAATACGGATGGCTTTACATCAAGTCCGTTGCATCAGATGCCCCCGTGTCTTTCTTGCAGATGATCGGTATGGGCTTACGGCATGTCGATGCCCGCACCGTTGTGGAATGTCGTATTATGGCAAAGAAGGCGGGGATAGATATTGCTTCCTCCTCTCTGGAGGCGCACCAATTGACAGGCGGCAATATTAACAATGTCGTTCGTGCCCTTATTGCGGCAAGCAAGGCAAATATTGAACTGCGTTTTGACCGCGCCTGCGCCATTGATCTCTCCGGGAGGGATGTGTTTGACACCGTAAAGACCAGCATCAATCCTAAGGTGATAGATTGTCCCGATCCTGCTAAGGGTTATACGACATTAGATGCCGTAACAAAGGATGGTATCCAGCTCAAGGTAAAGGCGCGCGTGACCATACGTACAAAGATTGACAGGCTTGTGGGGGGGGCAACAGAAGAAACCATTATTGCCCGTGTTGGTGAAGGCATTATTACGGTCATCGGTTCATCTGAAACGTATAAAAAAGTGCTTGAAAAACCCGATTCGATATCAAACTTTGTCATGGCAAAGGAACTTGACGGAGATACTGCATTTCAGATTCTTTCGATTAATATCGTGAGTATCGACGTGGGCGACAACATTGGCGCAAAAATTCAAGCCGATCAGGCTGAGGCAGACAAGCGGATTGCCCAGGCGGAGGCTGAGAAACGGCAAGGCATGGCCAATGCGCGCGGACAGGAGATGAAGGCGCTTTCAGAAGAAAACATGGCGAAAGTCCTCGCAGCCGAGTCTGAAGTGCCCAAGGCCATTGCCCAGGCATTTCGTGAGGGGAACCTCGGCATTATGGACTATTACCACATGAAAAACGTCCAGGCCGATACCGAGATGAAGACATCGATATCGAAAACAGGGATACCACCAAAGGCGCCGCTATAAATATAATATAGTACCTAAAAATTGCAGTCGGACACAGATAAACGCTGATTTACGCCGATTTACGCTGATTTACGCTGATTTTTCACTAGATTGTATAACAATTGCGTGCACTTGAACGAATGCCACAAAGTGCTGTTTGAGGGGAAGCAATGGTCAGACCTTCATAATTCAATATTTTATTTGTTTCTCATATTTGGCAATTGAACAATGAAGGTTTTGACCTTATTTGCCCTTGAGGGTATGTACGGCTTTCTCGACGGCCGGATGCAGGGATTTTGTGACGCCTGCTTCAGCGGTAACTATCCGGTTCACTTCGACGACGAGGGCCACACCTGACAGCTCCACCTCTTCGAGGCCACGCAGCAGCGGTAGTCCATTAATGTGCAAGATGCAACGCTGACCATCTCTATTGAGAGAGATGACTCCGGCGCAACTCCGAAATGAGCCCTTCAGTAAACTCCCTTCGAGGCTTTTCAAGAATGTGCTCGTAGAAGACCAAGACGATCTGATCATCGTTGCTATCAGACAAAAAATATGCTCCTCTGGGATTGTCAGGTAACCTTTTCCACCGGGC
>JANLHY010000014.1 GCA_024653795.1 Candidatus Brocadiaceae bacterium
CATTTGGTGAAAAAAATCGACATAAACAAGTTTGGTAATTACCTAACCCCGGGAATCAGGTCACAATTACTCGACAAAGAAGAGATGAAACTGGTAATGGATTTCGTTGTCGAACATGGGGAAAATTCCACGCATATTTTAAACGCAGTTTCACCTGCATTTACCTCTGCATTTTCATTTAGCAAATTTATCGTTGACGAAGTAGAAAAGGCAATAGATCACTAAATAAACGACGTAAAAAGATGCTGCAGTAACTGTTTTACCTATAGTGGATGACAAAAGTAAGTTGTCATTCCTGCGAAAGCAGGAATCCATATTTTGGGTAGTTCCCTGCTTTCGCAGGGACGGCGCCTGGATTCCCACTTTCGTGGGAATGACATTGTAACAATAGAATGTATATTTTATATTATTCATGTTCAAGAATTTCAATCTTTTGTGATTCCCCTCTAAAAAGAGGGGATAAGGGGTGTGTAAGTTTGCCACAACACACCCCCAGCCCCTCTTTCTAGAGGGGAGCTTAAAAGTCGCTGCCGAAGACAACCTAATTTATTTGCTTCAATTAGAAATACTGCTTGATACCCCAGAAGGCAGAACTCTTGCGGAACGCTTCATCAAGATCGATTTCGACAATTACACCCCATTCATATTCCGGAATCCAACACCAGGTTCCTATTACTGGCACACCCCTATAGTCTGGATAACCTGTAACATCGTACCCTTCACTTCCGCTTAAGCATTCGCCTATTCCCTTTGTCAACCTTCCTGACTTAGGATTAATCCCTTTTAGTTCCAAAGCCGTCCTGGTTTTTATCATTTCTTTCCTTTTAAGTTCGATTACAAATCGTGACTCTGTGATAAGAACCCCCTCCGAATTAATAAGATAGGTTTCTCCACTTTCACCAATCTCCATACTTTGCATGAGTTTATTCAACTCCATTCTATCAACCCGAAGAACCACCATGCCTGCAAAAGACCCGGCGCTATCCCGGACTACAGAAGATACAAACAACGTAGGCACATTACGTTCGACCTTGCCGAACTCATTCAAAATCGGTGTAGTTGAGGGCTTCACGTCACTCACAAAAACTCCACGCTTTTTTGCTTCTATGAAATAGTCTTCCCCGGAAATATTCATATTTACCAGATTTTTTTCTGTAGATAACTTTACAATCCCGGCAGAGTCACAGATAAAAATACCTTTATACCCATATTCATCCCTGATAAACTCCAAATAGTTTAGGGCATTTACAAATTCATCCACTGATGTAACACCCCTTATATAATGAAGAGTCTGCGGTTTGCTGGCAATTGCCATGGCATTATTCTTATGCCCTTCCATGCACATCTTCAGCAAGTTGACTTGCCGGTGCATAAAACCCCGCAAATTTTTAATGGTGGTTTCCTGAAAAAATTTACGCACCTCATTACATGCCTCCTCTATGTCAATTTCGGCAATAAGACCCCAATTAAGATACGGCAGCCACATCCAGTAACCAATCACACTGGCGCCACGATAATCGAG
>JANLHY010000022.1 GCA_024653795.1 Candidatus Brocadiaceae bacterium
GTCGATTAATTCTAAAAAGTTTACATTTTTTTTGTTTTGATTTCAAGTGTTTTATTTTGTTAAATAAATTCATTGACAATTTTGATAGAAAATGTTAGAAGTATGCGGATTTTATATTTCAAATGTTATCTTTTTAAAACTTTTATACCTTACAGAAAGGAGGCCAGTAAAGTATATTGAATTAAGAAATTTTTAGGATAGTTGTTTCTGCAGTTACTTCTGTTGGTCTAATGATGTGTGCGGGCAATTTTGTTTATGCTGAAGAAGAACAAAAACAAGTGGAAACGCACAAACATGGTGAAAAGGAGATGTTTTTGTCAAAGTCAATTTAATGGAGGTGATATTTATGCGGAATTTTGTAATTGCAATTGTTGTAGCTGTTTTTATGGCAGGTTGTGTCCAGCCGGTAGTCAAGGAGGAAGCTAAACCGGCAGCTCCACCGATAGTTAAACCGGCAGCTCCACCGGCAGCGGTGGCGGAACCAGCGTCGTATGCCCTTAGCAAGGAAGAGTTCGAAAAAATGCGGCAGATTTACTTCGACCGCTGCGCAGGCTGCCATGGAGTTCTGCGAAAAGGAGCCACTGGAGGAGCGCTAACACCAGACAAGACCAGAGTTAAGGGCGCAGCCCTTCTCAGAGCCTTTATATACACCGGCACAGGCGGAGGCATGCCTGGCTGGGGAAAGCAGGGTGTTCTCAGCGATGCAGAGACAGACCTCATGGTGAAGTACATTCAGAACGACCCGCCTATTCCGCCTCAATGGTCTTTACCGGACATGAAAAAGAGCTGGAAAGTGTTGATCCCGCCAGAGAAGCGCCCCACTGCGCCGCAGCACAAGCGCGACTGGCAGAACTTCTTCGTCGTGACTCTGCGCGACGCTGGTCAGATAGCGATTATTGACGGCGATACCAAAGAAGTAGTGAGCACAGTCGATTCAGGCTATGCGGTGCACATCGTTAGGATGTCAATGTCAGGGAGATACGTGTATACCATAGGCAGAGACGGCAAGGCGACTATGATAGACCTCTGGATGGAAAAGCCTGACACCGTAGCAGAGATCCGCACCGGCCTTGATGCGCGCTCTATTGATGTGAGCAAGTTCGCCGGCTTCCACGACAAGTACGCCATAGTCGGCTGTTACTGGCCGCCACAGATGGTGATACTGGACGGCGCTACCCTTGAGCCTATTAAAATAGTGAGCACTCTGAGCTACACCTACGACACAGAAGAGTTCCACCCGGAGCCGCGCGTAGCTAGCATTGTAGCGTCACACTTCAAACCCGAGTGGGTCGTGAACATTAAAGAAACAGGGCAGATATGGCTCGTGGATTACTCTGACCCAAGCAATCCGGAAATTAAAATGATTGAGGCCGAACGCTTCCTGCATGACGGAGGCTGGGATGCAAGCAAGCGCTACTTCCTCGTGGGAGCGAATATGAGGAACAAGGTATCCATAGTGGATACCAAGGAGAGGAAACTCGTTGCCAACGTTGAAACGGGCATTAAACCGCATCCCGGAAGAGGGGCAAATTGGACTGACTCAGTGTACGGTCCAGTCTGGGCAACAGGTCACCTCGGCGAAGGTCTGATGGCAGCGATAGGCACGGATCCAGATAAGTACCCGCAGAATGCCTGGAAAGTGGTCAGGCGCGCAACCATGCTCGGCGGTGGCAACCTGTTTATTAAGACCCATCCGAACAGCAACTGGATTTGGGTTGACCATACCCTTAATTCAGACGACAAGATAAAGCGCAGTATTGGCGTCTATGACAAGAATAACATAGGTGATAAGCTATACAAGAGCTGGGAAGTCGCAGATTATGGCAGGGCAGTGCACTTTGAGTACAATAAAGCAGGCGACGAAATGTGGGTAAGCGTCTGGGGCAGGATGGATGTGCCTGGCAAGGTGGGCGAGATAGTGGTATACGACGACAAGACCCTTGCAGAGAAGGCAAGGATAAAGAACCTCGTCACGCCCACGGGTAAGTTCAACGTGTACAACACAGTGAACGACATATATTAGGTGGCTTTCAAGGCAACTAATTTAATTGTTTTGTTAGGATTTCATTTTATTTATGCGGGTTACAGGGTGGCATGGACAAACAAAGTTTGTCCATGCCTAACTGGATGTATAGGAATATCAAAGATGTGTTTGTAGAGCGAAGAGCCTCTTCGCTCTCCATCGAAAAAGTCTCCGAAGTCCTAATTTAACGTACAAGGAATTTCAAAGTTTGTAGCATAGCATACCAGACAACCCCCTCTATCCCCCTTTTCTAAGGGGGACTTGAAGAACTCCCCACTTAACAAAGGGGGCAAGGGGGGGTGTTTTTGCTTGACATTTACTGCATATCAAAAAAGCCGTTAGGTTTTGTCTTTTAAAACCCAACCTAATTTAATGTTCAAGGAATTTCAATCTTTTGTGATTTATTTCTTGTTTCTCCTCGATTGAAAGACGCGGTGTGGGATGATAAATTGTACGAAGCTTTTACAAAGCACCGAAACGCTGAAAGAAATAAAAAGGTACTCAGCAGTCGAGAAGGAGACGCCAAAATGGATGCTTCGTTTCTCCAAGACAGCCTCCCCTATTGTGGTTTGGAATACAACCAGGAAGTGCAATCTGCGCTGCGCCCATTGCTATATTAACGCAGTGGGGGAGGAAGAGTCTGATGCAGGTATGGGGGAACTCACAACCAGAGAGGCGATGGACCTGATCGAGGACTTAGTGTCTATAAAATCGCCCATGCTCGCTTTCTCCGGCGGCGAGCCGTTGCTGCGAAACGATATATATGAGCTTAACGTGTACGCCATGAAGCTCGGACTCAGGACCATACTATCGACCAACAGCACCCTTATAACCAGGGACGTGGCGAAGAAAATTAAGGAAGCCGGCTTCGCCTATGTAGGCGTTAGTCTGGACGGCACCGAAGAAGTCCACGACAGATTTCGTGGGGCCAAGGGGGCCTTTGA
Source organism: Candidatus Brocadiaceae bacterium (assembly GCA_024653795.1). Classification (GTDB taxonomy): domain Bacteria; phylum Planctomycetota; class Brocadiia; order Brocadiales; family Brocadiaceae; genus Wunengus. The sequence continues at coordinate 2,968 of JANLHY010000022.1, forward strand.
GAAGTCGCTTCAGGGACTGAGGTATCTCATGGAGGCAGGGGTTAAAACAGGCGTAAGGTTTGCCATTACCAATCAGAACTACGACGAGCTGTCCAAGGTTCTTGAGATAACCAGGCGCGAAAAAATACCAAGATTCTCACTCTTCCAGCTTGTATACGGGGGCAGAGGGAAGGAGATTATTGACTGGGACATCTTCAACGAGCAGCGGAGAATGGTGATGGACTACATAATAGAGGAAGCCAGGGTGAGCAACGGCATGAACATTGTCACAGCCGATAATTATGCCGACGGCATTTATCTGCTGCAAAACGTTGCAGAGCACGAGCCGGAGCGCGCTGAGGAGGTGGAAAAACTCCTTGCTATGCAGAGCGGCTGTCCGGCGGGGGACGGGCTTGCGAACGTGGACAATCAGGGGAACGTGCACCTCTGCCCCTACTGGCAGAGCCGGACAATAGGCAATATTCGGGAGCAGAGGTTCAGCGACATCTGGTTTGACGAGGAAAACGAGATCCTCGCCAAGATGAGGGATAAAACGCGCTATCTCAAGGGTAAGTGCGGGAGGTGCAGGCTTAATCACCTTTGCATGGGATGCAGGGTCAGGGCAGAGGTAGCTTGTGGCGATCCCTTCGGGGAAGACCCTGCGTGCTACCTGACCGAGGAGGAAATTGCCGGGGAAAAGGTTTGGTTGCATGATAGAAGTTAGCAGGATACTGGTATCTGAGAAGCTTGAAAACAAGGAACTTCGCCACAGGCGCCGTGAAGGCTCAGCCCCGGTTGTTGTATGGTGCACTACGAGGAGGTGCAATCTAAACTGCAGGCACTGCTATTCCGGCGGTAACGCAGCCTCTGATGGCGAACTCTCGACCGATGAAGCAAAAAAAATGCTTGATGAACTAGCGGACTGCGGCTCCCCATTCATGATACTCTCTGGTGGGGAGCCTTTTTTACGGGCGGATGTTTTCGAGTTGGGGCGCTATGCCATGGAGATAGGTTTGCCGGTCATCGTGTCCTCCAACGGCACTTTAGTTACCCGCGAGACGGCGGCAAAGGCGGCAGATGCCGGCTTCGGATACGTTGGTGTCAGCCTGGATGGCTTGGCAGAGACGAACAACTCCTTCAGGGGCAGTGGAGATGCTTACAGCAATGCCCTTCAGGGAATGCGGAATCTCCGCGACGCCGGGATAAAGACAGGGCTGAGGTTCACCATAACCCGGCTCAACTGCCATGAACTCCCTCTGATTATGGAACTCCTGGTTAAGGAAGGTTTTCACCGTCTCTGCGTTTATCATCTCGAGTACGCCGGTCGTGGGCGGGAACTCATGAATAATGACTTGCCGCCTGATGACCGGCGGAGAGCCGTGGATAGCCTGTTCAGGAAAACCATTGAGATAAACCGCCACAACCACGACCTCGAGGTTCTCACAGTCGGAAACTACGCTGACGCCGCTTACATTTACATGAAAGTTTTGAAAGAAGACCCAGAAAAAGCCAGGGCAGCTTACGAACACTTTCTCCGCAACGGCGGTGAAGGCTGCGGGGAAAAGCTAGCCTACATAGACGAAGTGGGCAATGTGTACGCCAGTCAGCACCTGAAAACCGAACTGGGGAACATCAGGGAGAGGAGCCTTAAAGATATCTGGAGCAGTGATAACGAGTTCCTGTGGAAGCTCAGGCACAGAGAAAGGCTGCTCCGCGGCAGGTGCGCAGAATGCAGGTTTCTGGAAATCTGCAGGGGCGGCTCAAGGGCCAGGGCCTTAGCTGTTTATGATGACTTCGGCGCCCCTGATCCGAGCTGCTATTTAACCGAAGAGGAAATCACTAAACAGGTGCATGAGGAGGCGCTGTATGATTAACATCAGCCGGTTATTAAGGGTAAAGGAGACAGCCCTGGATGTTGAAAAACACCATAACAAATGGGCTGATAAGGTGCCAAAGCACCTCGTAAGATACGCAAATACCAAAGCCCCCATGGTGATTTGGAATATTACCCGGAAGTGCAACTTCTCCTGCGATATGTGCCACCTCGGCTCTGCTCCTGAGGCAGAGAGTGATGAGTTAACCACACAGGAGGCTATAGAGTTTATAGACCTGATGGCGGCAATGAATGTGCCTATGGTTTCTGTCTACGGGGGGGAGCCCTTAACCAGGGGCGATTTTTTCACACTTGCAGGCCACGCCCATAATAAGGGACTAAGGATTATATTATCCAGCAATGCTGCTCTTATAACAGAGGAAATTGGAAGGAAAATCGCGGAGTCCGGTATTACCTATGTGGGCATTGATATGGATGGATTGTCTCAGATAGGCGGCATGGACGTTATTGCAGGGTTAGAAAAAGCTTTGCCTGTAATGGAGCGCCTCAGAGACGCAATGGTGGGATGTGGTGTGAGGATTACGATTGGAAGCTTCAACCTGTCTCAGATGCCGTCCATAACCAAGGCTGTCGAAGATGCAGGACTAAAAAGATTCGCGGTTTGTCAGCACCTTGAAGGCAAAGACTGGAAGGCCGTGAAGGAAGAAAGACGAGCAATCATGGACTTTCTTATTGATTATGCGATGAAGAATCCGCAGATGGAGGTTGTTACCGAACAGCTTTATAACGACGGCGTTTACCTGCTGCAACGCGTTGCAGAACGCGAGCCGGAGCTCGCTACTGAGGTGGAAAAACTCCTTGCCAAGCAGGGCGGCTGTCCGGCAGGGGACAGGATTGTTAACGTGGACTACCGGGGCAATGTGCACCTCTGCCCCTACTGGCAGAGCCGGACAATAGGCAATATTCGGGAGAAGAAGTTCAGCGACATCTGGTTTGACGATAAAAACGGTCTCCTCGCCATGATGAAGGATAAAACGCGCTATCTCAAGGGCAAGTGCGGGAGGTGCAGGCGTAATCACCTTTGCAGGGGATGCGGGGCCAGGGCAGAGGTAATGTACGGCGATCCCTTCGAGGAAGACCCTGCGTGCTACCTAACCGAGGAGGAAATTACCGGGGCATAGGTTTGGTAACATGATGGAATTCTGTGGACACCATACATAATTCTTGTGCGGTGAAAAGAGGGATAACAACCATTTGAAGGAAATTGGCCGCAACAGCAGATAACAAAACGCTTTTTGAAAAAATATATCAACTCCTGATAAAAAAATAGCAAAAACAAGTTAGCGCTTATGGGCTATACTCTGTCAGCCCTTCGGGCTTTGCCTCAAAGAGAAAAGACCTCTCCCTTAATTCAATGACATTGCCTTCGAAATGAGGGGAAATTTGATTAAGGTCTGTTCCGTTTCCCCCTTCGTTAATCCCCCCTGCCCCCCTTTAGAAACTTATCTTTACCCACATTTCTGTCTGGATACCGTGGGTTGCGAGTCCCCCTTAAAAACTACTGTCGTGTTTCAAAAGTTTTGCCATTAAAAATGGCAATTTATCATTTTCTTTTTTAACTCCTTTCCAGGAGTTTACCGGTCATATACAAATTATAAGTTGCGAAGTTGACCTGTAATTTGATATATTTTGTACTAATCACAAGCAAACTACACGGAGGTGTGGGATTGACAATAAATAATCTGAACAAGTTTGTTTTCCGACACTTTGAAGATCAGGCACTGTCAGGGCTAAAGCCCATCCCCGATCCGGGTCGAGGACAGGATTCAGATAAGACCGTCACTAACCCCAGCCTTAAGGCTG
>JANLHY010000041.1 GCA_024653795.1 Candidatus Brocadiaceae bacterium
GGTATGGCTGTGATATTGTGACACTCTCAGAGGAAACGGAGAGAAACGGGGAATACAAATATCAGCCTGTAGCCACTACGCCAGTGTTTTACTCTACAATTTTAACTAACGCGAATCTCTCTCCTGACCAATCCCACTGCCTCAAATTTCCGCGAGAAGCCTTCACCGTGGAAATCGCCGCAGGACGACCTCGACGCCGCAGAGAAACCCATCAACAACTGCGGCTACCACCGCCGCGACGAGAAACTCGCCGACGCCAAGTGCGCCATTCTTGGTGGGTATGCCATCCTATACCAACCCGCATTTGTTTTCCCCTGCATAGCCTGATAAGGTTGGGTTCCGTTCCTCAACCCAAACTCACCCATACCCCATAATCCCCATAATATGAGTCGTTTTGATCTATTCAAGGACATATTAATTTTACATTTGGAAAATATGATCTATACATGGAAGCATCTCTCGTCATTAGGTCTAAATAAAGTACCGCGGCTTGGGCTCCTATATAAAAATCCGGCAACGGAGTTCTTCTGATCCCCTTTTGTTTTTTGTATTTAAGAAAAACCTTTCCGGCTAAAAACAGCGCTTCTTTTGGAATTTCCAACATCTGAAATCCGGCTTTAGCTATAGAAGATTCCAAATCCTCAATTTTTATAAAACCGATGGAGACTTCGGAATAGATTATGGAATTAATATACAGGTGTGTGTGTTGACTATATTTTCCCAATGTGGCTTCCGACCAATCAGCCCAAGTAGGATCATTCAAAAAAATATCCAAAATAACATTCGAATCGACCAAAACCCCCTTCATTTTTCGCCTCTTGTTAAGGCCATGATTTCATCTGTTGTCATTTTTACGGTTGCGATACCCCTTAATCGTCGATATTTTAGGGTTTTGCTGCTCGCGGCCCTTTTTTTTACTAAATAGATACGGCCATTTTCTTCAACAAAATCAACCTCCACGGCAGGGCTTATCCCTAATTTTTCACGAATGGGTTGAGGAATGGTTACTTGTCCTTTGGTTGTGATGCGCATGATTTACCTCCAATATGATATAATACCAGTGATAATAATACTTTTAGTGGGCAATGTCAATGGTTCAAATCACTTCGATTTTCTCGATTCGTTGCATGGTAAGAGGAAGAAGAGTAATAAATTAACCAAACCTTACACAACTTTAAGCCCGTGTCAAATGCCGGTATTTGATGCGATGGGGCTGGTCGTCTGCCGTGCCGAGACGTTTCTTTCTGTCCGCCTCGTATTCGGAATAGTTTCCTTCAAACCAGACGACTTTACTGTCGCCCTCGAAGGCGAGGATGTGGGTGGCAATTCGGTCTAAAAACCAGCGGTCATGGCTGATTACCACGACACAACCGGAGAAATTTTCCAGGGCGTCTTCCAAAGCCCGCATGGTGTTTACGTCGAGATCGTTTGTGGGTTCGTCCAGCAGAAGCACATTGGCGCCTTCTTTCAACATACAGGCAAGATGGACCCTGTTCCGCTCTCCCCCGGACAGCGCTCCCACGGGTTTTTGCTGGTCTGCCCCGGAAAAATTAAAGCGCGCCACGTATGCGCGTGAATTGACCTCCCTGCTGCCAAGCCGGATAATGTCACGTCCCCCCGAAATTATCTCCCATATGGTTTTCTTTGGATCGAGGGTTTCACGACTTTGTTCGACATATGCGAGTTTGACTGACTCACCCACTCGGATAGCGCCCGCATCAGGTTTCTCCTGACCAATAATCATGCGGAATAGCGTGGTTTTCCCAGCGCCGTTAGGGCCGATGATTCCAACGATTCCTCCGCGTGGCAGGGAAAACGTCATCCCCTCTACTAAAATATTATCACCGTATGCCTTGGTGACCTTGTCTGCCTCGATAACTAAATTACCTAGTCTCGGTCCTGGTGGGATATAGATTTCTAAATCCCTTATCCGGTTTTCACTCTGTTGTTCAAGAAGCGATTCATAAGAGTTAATACGCGCCTTCGATTTTGCGTGTCTGCCCTTTGGAGTCATCCTGATCCATTCCAGCTCGCGCTGCAGGGTCTTTTGTCGTTCTGTCTCTTGCTTTTCTTCCTGCTGTAACCTATTTTGCTTTTGCTCAAGCCATGACGTATAATTCCCCTTCCAGGGGATTCCATATCCCCTGTCCAGCTCCAATATCCAACCAGCTACATTATCGAGAAAATAACGGTCATGAGTTACGGCGATTACAGTTCCCTCAAAATTTTTCAAATGATGCTCCAGCCATGCAACCGATTCGGTATCAAGGTGGTTAGTTGGTTCGTCTAAAAGTAAAATGTCCGGTTTTTGCAATAATAACCGGCAGAGCGCTACACGGCGTCGTTCACCGCCGGATAATATCTTTATCGGCGTGTTCCCTTCGTGGCAACGCAGGGCGTCCATCGCCATTTCAAGACGGGCATCCAGATCCCACGCGCCAAGCGCATCGATTTTTTCCTGTACTTCTCCCTGCCGTTCTATCAACTTGTTCATGTCATCAGCCGACATCGGTTCGGCAAATCGCTCGTTGATCCGGTTGTACTCATTATGAAGGTCTACCAGGTCCTGAGCACCCTGCTCCACAATTTCACGCACCGTTTTTGTCTCGTTCAGTAAAGGTTCCTGTTCCAGAAATCCAACTGTATAACCGGCGGAAAGGTTTGCCTGTCCGTTAAAGTCCTTATCTACCCCGGCAAGAATGCGCAGGAGAGAACTCTTTCCCGAACCATTTAAGCCCAGTACGCCAATCTTAGCGCCGTAAAAATACGAAAGGGAAATATCCTTCAATACAGGCTTCTTCTCATAATGTTTGCTTACCTTGCTCATGGAATAGATGACTTTGTTTGGTTGTTCACTCATTTGGACTATCTCCCGGAAAATGCTCTTGAAATAATTGTACTATAAAGATATTTTGTCGGTTTGGCAAGGTTTTAGTCCGATATGATAGGCGTCTGAGCCTGATGGCATCCAGTGTTCGTGTTTCATGAATGTTCCATCCCAATCCATTATCTGGCGATATGGTAGAGATGTGATTCTGTGAGGACGAGAGGAAATAGGTCAAAGAAAATATCTTCCGGCTTTCAGCATAACCCTGCTGATTCTGCTTGACATCTGCTATGTCACAAAATACCATGTTGGTAATCATAGAATAAAGATAAAAATAATTTTATACGCCACGCTGTATGCAATTGCCGCTCAATTCCGCTATTAAGGTTTAAAAGAGTAAAGGAGGAATTCTTGAACGGAAAAAAAGCCATTGAAAAGGAAACACTTTGAGTTTTGATATCACACTAACCGAGGATCGGCCAGGAGATATTCAAGCTGCTCTTGGCATGGCAGGTCTGATCACAGAAGATTAAAAGCATTAAAAAAGCATCTAGATGTGGATGACAGAGACGGCGACAGGAGACACAAAATTCATTACTATGTATCCAGATAAGGAGAGTAAAAATGACCTGCAGTTGGGTTTGTTCTTTAGCCCATATTTCTTGAAAAGGTTCTTTTTGAAACCCTTTATAATTTTGTTTATGCTCTCACATTATCGTTCGACTGAGCGCTCACGACGAAGTCTCCGCGATCTTTGCGGTCTCTGCGGTGAGCCGAACTGTTTTGAGATATGAGATTGGACTTTACCACATACCCCCCCTTTGAGTTTTTCACAGCAAGTAATTTCTGTATCAATTTAGTCTTTTGAAAAACTTATCAATATTATTAGCTCCGTCAGGAGCGATCTGTTTGTAGAGAAAGTAAAAATAGCATGAAAGCTCCGTAGGAGCGGCCTGTTTGCACATCAAACATATTACAGGTCGCTCCTATGGAGCTAATCGTATCTTAACGATTAATTGCTACAAACAGTACGCCCTTAACAGGGCTTAATTTTTCAAAACACTAAATTGATACTAATTTCTCAATTGACAGAAGGCTTCCTGGATGCTATAAGATGCAAAATTATGTGCAGGAATTTCAAAATTACCTAGGCCCACGAAACACACTAAAGAATATAATTTTCAAACCTGACAAAAAAAGATTTCGCGATCTTTCGGGAATTTCGTGGGATATAGATAAAGTTGCCAAAGACCTTGTAAATCACGTTATCCATTATGTTCATAACACAAAGAGGAGGTAAGATGAAGACTTTTAAGTTTATTATTTTGACATCTGGTTTTCTGTCCCTTTCCTTTATTGCAGCAGCATCTTTGTTCGCTGGCGTTGGTGAGCACATTCCTCCAGACCATTGGGATTACGAAGGTGAACGTGGTCCCGATCATTGGGTTGAACTAAAACGCGAAAATTGCAAGTTCAAAACTGGAGAAATGCAATCACCAATCGGTATTTCCGTAACTGAAAGAGCCAAACTGGATGATATAATCTTTCATTACTATCCTACCTCATTAAGAACCATAAATAATGGTCATACCATTCAGGTCAACTATGGAAGAGGAAGTTCAATATACATCGGTCACAAGAAATACGATCTCATACAGTTTCATTTTCATACGCCGAGTGAACATGTAATACACGGAAAACATTACGATATGGAGGCGCATTTAGTACATAAGGGTGCGCATGGAAAACTAGCAGTTGTTGCCGTACTCATGGAAAAAGGTAAAGAAAATGATTTCATAAAAACCCTGTGGAGTAACTTCCCAAAAGAGCAGGGCAAAGAGCATGTAGTTGCCGATATCAAGATAAATGCTCATCAACTCCTTCCTAAAAATACCAACGCTTATTATAACTATACTGGATCGCTTACCACTCCACCTTGCAGTGAAATTGTGAATTGGCTAATCTTGAAGACGCCGATTGAGGTATCGATTGCAGAGGTGAAGAAATTTACTTCGATCTTCAAATGGTATGCAAGGCCAATTCAACATCAGCATGGTCGGGTTGTCAAGGAAAGCGAGTAATTTCTTTCTCCGAAAGATCATTATACAAACCATTAAATTAATATTACTAGGTAGATGGGTTAAGCGAAGCGAACCCATCAGCACTATTTTTGTGGGTGCGCTTTGCTTCACCCAACCTACTCACTTTGCGGTGAACTATTATCTTTTACTCAATTAAAATGGCCAAGTTAAAACTCGATTTGCATGATATCTGTAAAAAAGGGCATTTAATTGAGAACGAACTCAAACGAGTCATTACTGAGGCCGTTGAGAAAAAGATTGCTATGGTTGAAATTATTCCCGGAAAGGGAAGCGGGCAGTTAAAAAAAACCGTCTTACGTTTTCTCAACCGGCCTGAGATAAAAAAGCTTTATCACCGCATAGATAAAGACAGCGTAAATTTTGGAAGGCTGTTTGTGCGTTTTAAACATTGACAATATGAACAATAATAGTAACAGTTCAGCTCACCGCAGAGAACGCCGAGATCGCAGAGGCTGTTAGAGAAGAAACAGAAAAACTATGGGGATTCTCCCATTTATTTTATTATTTCTCAGCGTTCTCCGCGCCCTTTGCGGTAAACTATTACAAAAAATATTACATCTCTTCAAACCCCAGAACCTCTCCTCTTGCATTTCATATCATTGAACCGCACTTTTAATGTTTTAACATCTCATTTCTCATTGAAACGATTGGATATTAAGCCGAACTACAGTCTACTGGACATAAGATGCGGTGCCGATTTGTAAATAAATTTGCAAATTGTATTTGACATAGTGTAAAAGATGTGGTAGTTTCAAGAATTGAGTACACTTTTACGTAACGTAAAATATTCATAGCTGTTGAACTTGAAAATTGATTGTTTACATTGGCAAAAATCTTGCAATCAACGAGAAGCAGATAAACATTTAATATTAAGAAAGCATTATAGTGAACGACATTAAAAAGCAGACAAAACCTCTTAAACCCTCCATTTAAGAGGAAACAATGAAATTCCCACATGTCGTTCACTATAAATTAAGTATCTGGTAACACATTAAGTCAATTGAAGTATTTCAATATTCCCATCATTATTAAGGAGGTTACTATGAATTGTATTTTACGTACAGCTTTAGTATTTACCTTTGTTGTCGGTTTAAGTAGTACTTATGTGAGTAAGGCATTGTGGGCATGCGGAGGAGCATGTGGCAGCGGTGATCTTAGCAGCCACGAATCAGGCGGGCACTCAATTCAAACAAAGGCAGAAGGAAAGGGTGAAAAGGCAGAGGCTGTAAAAGACCCGGTATGCAGTATGGATGTCAGCGATATTAAAAAGGCGCCGTCAGAAGAATACAAAGGAAAGGTTTATTACTTCTGCTCAGAACATTGCAAAAAGACATTTAAAAAAGACCCTGCATCCTATATATCTTCAGATATATCTTCAGAAGTACCACAGCCTGGTAAGGGTGAAGGACACAAGCATTAATGCATACATCTTCTAACAGATTCAAATATAACCTTCGCATATTCAGGAGGGCCTTTTTACCATGGGCATTATCTTCTCCAAGACACTTGTGGTTAACGCTGAATCTCTTTGGGAAGGTATGGAAGAAATATAAACTCAATCTCCATTTACAGAACCAGTTTGATTACCCCATACCGCATTCCTTTGTTTTAAGCCTTACCTCGGAATGTAATCTCACCTGTGATCATTGTTACGCAAGGGTATATAATGAAATAAAGGTGTTGCCTAAGAATGTGTTGGAAGGTATCCTAAAACAAGCCAGTTCGCTTGGGTGTTTCTTTTTTGTGCTTACCGGCGGAGAACCCATGCTTTACCCTGACCTGCTGAATATTTTAGGCAATCACAGTGACAGCCTTTTTATCTTGATAACCAATGGAACAATGGTCTCTGATGATGTGGTAAAAAAGCTGTCTCGATCACCTAACATAATCCCTGTCGTCAGTCTTGAAGGTAGTTTAGAAGATACTGATAAACGGCGTGGTGTGGGTACATACAATCGTATTATAAATGCCTTCGATAACCTTAAAAGCAATAAAATACTTTACGGGTTTTCTATTACTGTAACCTCGGACAATGTGGAACAACTTCAAAAAGAAGATGTTTTTGAGGAAAAGTATCCTTACGGCGCCCGGCTAGGGTGTTTCATAGAATACATACCTACAGGAAGGTCGCCTGATCCGAAGCTATCCCTATCGCATGCACAAAGGTTTTCATTTCGACAATGGTTTTTAAAATTAAAGGAAAGAGCAAACACCTATCTTATTCATTTCCCAGGGGACGAGGAGCTTATGGACAATTGCAGGGAGGCAGGGAAGGGATTTATTCATATTAACCCGGAGGGATACATAGAATCATGCGCCCTGATACCCAACAGTAGATACAACGTAACGGAAATACCGCTTGGGTTGTGTTTAAAAAATATGTATAGAGACAACCAGCAATGTGCTCATTTATATGAATCACTTGAACACCACCCGTGTATGAGCCATAGGGATTGACAATAAATAACATGAACAACTTCATGCCTGCCTGAGCGAGTCCGCTCGCAGACAGGTTGCTGTGCCATCAGGGCTAAAGCCC
>JANLHY010000054.1 GCA_024653795.1 Candidatus Brocadiaceae bacterium
GAGCTTTATCTCCCACAAATAACTAGCCAGTCTATCCATGTCTTTTTGTAGAAAAAGGGATGGTTCCTTTTCCTTCATCCGGTCAACAATACTCTTACACCTCCGTTTTGAGTACAGCAAAGAAACATCTGTTATTTTTGACGGATTATGACAGGGCACGCAATTGTTCATGTAAACATTTTCCGCAATATTAGCTACATCTTTTTCCCCAATCTGTTTTAATGACCTGAACTCGGCAAGCTTTCCTTTATCTATTTCGCCTTTCTGGTATTTTTTAAATAAATCAATTATCTTTTGTTCATCCACTGTAAATCTTTCTTCCTTTTCCATCTGCATTCTGTTAAATGCATGCAGGATATCTTCTTCAACCCATTCTTTATGGGAAAATATGTATTCCAAAATATGACACTGGCCACACTTCTTGCTCAAGGTGATTTCCATTCCTTCTTCTGAATGTATCACCGATTTTGGAATCCCTTGACTATCTCTGTTTAACGAGATAATCAACTTTGCATCAGTGGGTGAACTCGCTATCGTTATACCCTCGGCCAATGCAATATAGGGCATGAAGCCAAAAAAACTTTTTACCCTTCCCACTTCGATCTCGGTGTTATCCTTGTAATAAATACATTTACTAACTTCATCATAAGTTACCTCCTTAGGCAGTAAATACGTTATTTCCTTGTATCGCTTATGATTTGTAATGTACCTTGCACCTTCGTCAAGGATTAATTGGACGTAAACTTGCTTATCTTTAATAATTAAAGACTCCCTGCGCACAATACTGTCTTTAATATCTATCTCTTGACCTTTTTTTTCTATTATTCCATTGATGACGTAGTTTTGAGGAAAAACAGGAAAGGATAAAAGCACATTTATGAAAACTACCATCAAAGCACTAAATTGAAACCTGAAGTTAACCATATAAGCTTTGGTTATTTTAAAATTTAATATATATAAATTCACTAGTGTCCGGTTATAAGTTGAACAAAGGCAATTGTTTATGAAGAATGGAAGGTTCTTTTTTGTAATCAGAATCCGTAAGTACTTGTAAAATA
>JANLHY010000061.1 GCA_024653795.1 Candidatus Brocadiaceae bacterium
AGCCGTCTTCTGGATGCGCCACCAAACAAGATTACTCCCACCGAAACCATCAGGATTGCACAGGACTATGATTTTGTAGTACTCTTCACCTCAACCATCAGCTTTTCGAGCGATCTGAATCTTATACGCCAAATGAAAGAAGCCAAACCGGACTTAAAGATAGCTTTCGTTGGCCCTCACGTACAAATGCAACCAACAGAAAGTCTCCTGGCTAGTGAAGATATCGACTTTGTCGTTCAGGGTGAATTCGATTATGCCGTAGTGGAGTTTGCTCAGGGAAAACCACTCAACGAAATTCTCGGGATCAGCTATCGCCGTAATGGCAAGGTAGTCAGCAATGCGCCTCGCCCTCCATTAGAAACGGAAGACCTAGACCGACTACCATTTGCCACGGAAGTATATAAGCGTGACCTGGTGATTGAAAACTACAACATGCCGTTTCTCATGTATCCCTATGTCTCGTTTTACACGAGCCGTGGATGTCCATCTCAATGCACCTTTTGCCTCTGGCCACAGACACTTTCCGGCCGTACTTGGCGTGTTCGTTCCCTGGATAATGTTGTACGGGAAGTTCGCCAGGCGCTAGAAATGTTTCCCCAGGCAAAAGAGTTCTATTTCGACGATGACTCATTCAATATCCGCAAAGATCGCGTGCTAGACCTCTGCGCAAAGTTCAAGCCTATGAAGTTTCGCTGGTCGTGCAATGCACGCGCCCACAGCGACTATGAAACGCTGAAGACAATGGCAGATGCAGGCGCTCGTCTACTTGTTGTTGGGTTCGAGTCTGGTGATTCGCAAATTCTGAAAAATATTAAGAAAGGCATTACTCTGGAAATGGCACGTGCTTTCGTCAAGAACTGTAAAAAAGTGGGTATAGAAGTTCACGGCGATTTCATTATTGGCCTTCCGGGCGAGACCAAGCAGACCATTGAACGCACCATCGAATTTGCGAAGGAACTCGACTGTGAAACCATCCAGGTCTCGGTCGCCCACGCCTATTCTGGCACTGAATTATACGACTACACAGTGAAAAACAACTTCCTCACTGGTGATGCAGCCGCCGATGTGCAAGGGCACCAATTACCGCACATGGAATACCCGGACCTTTCATCGGAAGAAATGATGGCTGCTGTTAACCGCTTTTACGATACCTATTATTTCCGGCCACGAGTAGCCTGGCGCATCGTGCGTAAGGCACTGTGGGATAGTCATGAACGCAAACGGCTTTACGAAGAAGCGGTCTCATTCCTTCGCTTGCGCACTGAACGCCGGAAGTGGATACGAAAAGATTCCAAGAAAAATTTGAATGTTGCAATGCCAACAATAAGCTCCAGTTCTGATTCAGCGATACATAATTAATCACCGGATGTATGATTACAACGAAAGCTTCTCGGATAAAAACGTATATTCTGCTCCTATTGATGATCTGCTTTGCCGCATTGGGAGATGTACTGCTCAGCAAGGGAATGAAGCAGATCGGCGAAGTTTCCAATTGGTCAGTCGCAACCATTATGGAAATACTTTTCAGGACATTTACGAGCAACACAATCTGGTTGGGAATTGGCAGCCTGTTGATCTTTTTTGTTTCTTATCTTTTGGTGCTCTCCTGGGCTGACTATAGTTACGTCTCTCCTGCTTCGGGAATGAGCTATGCAATTGTTCCAGTGTTAGGCTATACACTACTAGGTGAAGTATTGAGTACTACCCGCTGGGCAGGAGTAGCACTTATCTTACTTGGCGTGGTGTTGGTGAGCCGTACTCCCCACTGCACAACGAATAAGGGATGAAATTATGCGTACAACATTGGCCTTTGCAATTATGGTGCTGTCCGGCGCATTCGGCGAGATTGCCATCACCCATGTGATGAAGCAAATCGGCGAGGTACACAGTTTTACACCGCGTGTTTTGTTTGGGGTATTGTGCCATGCCTTACGAATGGTATGGCTGTGGGTCGGCATTGCTCTGATTGCGATGGGGTTCTTCTCTATGCTGGCGTTACTCTCCTGGGAAAATGTCAGTTTCGTTATCCCATCCACTGCTCTCAGCTATGCAGTTGGCGCATTTGGCGCAAAGTTCCTGCTTGGAGAAAAAGTAAACAGGGTGCGCTGGATGGGTGTATCGTTAGTCTGCATTGGCGTAGCCCTGGTTTGGGTAGGGTAATCGAATTTTTTGGTATTTTTGCTTATAGAGATATCTTTCTAAAAATACGATGAGTACAGATCGAACCAATTCCTCAGATTTTTCTTATAAAGACACACAGAATCCTTTAGTTTCAGTAGTAATTCCCGCGTATAACGAGGCGCAATACCTAACCAGGGCTCTTCAAAGCATTATAAACCAGGACTTCCAGGATTTTGAATTAATTGTTGTAAACAACAATTCTACAGATAAAACTGTAGAAATTGCTGAAAGTTTTGGGGCCAAAGTAATTTTTGAACCTCAACGAGGAGTCGGTTTTGCCCGACAAGCAGGATTTTTAGAGGCAAACGGGAAGATCATTGTCACAACTGACGCCGACACGATATTACCCCCTAACTGGCTTTCCAGGTTTGTTGATGAATTTGAAAAAAGTGAAAATCTCGTTGCCTTTGGTGGCCTTTACACACTTTATTCTGGCCCACTTACCGCAAGGCTTGCTTTTTTTTATTTTGCCCATCCGGCCTGGACTTTGGATAAAATTTTTTCCGGGGGATGGGGTTTACCCGGCGTAAATCTTGCGGTAAGAAAAGAAGCCTTTTTAAAAGTGGGAGGGTTTAAACCAGAACTCTCGCTTGGCGAGGACGCGGAAATTTCACGGCGACTCAAGAAAATCGGTAAAGTATTATTAGACCCTCGTTTTCTCGTCCAAACTTCCGGGAGAAGATATAGAAGTGGCTTAATCCTTGGCTTCATGACATACATACCGAATGCAATCACGAGAATTTTATTTAACAAACATAAGTTTCTCAATCTCCCGACGATTCGGTCAGAAAAATCATTATTTCCCAGACTGGTAATCCAATTCCTCCTTTTATTTGCGATTGTATCATTTTCCTTCTTTTATTTTTCACATCGCAGTCCTTTGAAGGCCGGACTAAAAAAAATGGATTTGGCTATAAATAAAATAAAAGGGGAAAAAACACGAGCTAGAAATCCTTACGAAGGGAATCAAGGCTATTATTGATCAACAATTTATCCAAATAATACCTTTGTGAAAAAAGATGTCTTTTTAACCTTTGATGATGGCCCCAACGAACCATACACTTCTCAAATCCTGGATATTTTAAAGGAATTCGGCGCTAAGGCTTCTTTTTTCGCTTGTGGAAAGAGTGTTGAATATTTTCCCGAAACGACACAACGGATATTGAACGAAGGCCACGCTCTTGGCAATCACACGTATTCTCATTCAATAATTTTAACCTTCACAGGTTTTTTGAAACGGGAAATAGAAAGAACCACCGAGGTTATTCAAAAAACAACAGGAGTAAAAACAAACCTTTTTCGCCCTCCCTGGGGGGTAGCGGCTCCCTGGACAAAAAGCTATCTTAAAGCAAATAATTATAAAATTATTTTGTGGAACATAAACTCTTACGATTGGGTTGGGGTTTCAGCGCAAGATATCGAGGATACAGTCTTAAAAAAGATCAAGCCAAATTCTATTATCCTTCTTCACGACGGAAAGAATGCAAAGCTTCATCACAATCGTTCACAAACAGTTCTCGCCTTGCCCTCTCTTATAAAAAACCTACACCACCGAGGTTTTGTTTGCAGAAGTATCCCTATTTGAGACAATATTATTATTCCTGATTATATTTTCAGTCTCTTGTCTTCTTGCCTCTAGTTCCTGGCTTTTGGTTACGGGATAGGTTCCGTCCTCACCTAAGCGTTTGAAGGGTTCTGGCAGGTGTGCAAGGTTATCTGTTGCAGCGCCCTGGATTTCATGTATCGTTGGCAAATCATAACATATCTTGCCTTCCTTCATGACCGGTATCAAAAGGGGTGTTCCATCTATAGTTTCGCCTTCAAGCCCAATTACGTCCCCCATAAAATTGCCGTTTTTATCAGCAGCACGGTACACCTGTTTCCTGCACGGATACGTAAGTTTTTCTTCGCTGAATTTCATC
This sequence comes from Candidatus Brocadiaceae bacterium, assembly GCA_024653795.1. Lineage (GTDB taxonomy): Bacteria > Planctomycetota > Brocadiia > Brocadiales > Brocadiaceae > Wunengus. The sequence goes on from JANLHY010000061.1 coordinate 4,104, forward strand.
ATCGGTATGGTTTTCCCATTGTGTTCCCGTTCAACTAATTTATATATGCCGCCCAGTGCCGGGGCGTCTTTGGAGGTGACCATCTCAGTGCCCACACCGAAGGAATCAATAGGTGCGCCATTCTGTAGCAAATCATCGATACGCTCCTCATTCAAATCGCCACTGGCAACAATCTTGACGTGCGGTAATCCCTCGGCATCGAGAATTTTTCGAATTTCCCTGCTCAGTTTTAATAAGTCTCCACTATCGATACGGACACTCTTCAATTTCTTGCCAATCAAAGCTGCATGCCTGGCGCCGGCCAGGGTATCGTATGTATCGATAAGGAGGATGGTGTTATCAGGAAATATTTCGTGGAATTTGCGGAAGGAGTCTTGTTCATTTTCAAAGGCCATTACCCATGAATGGGCAATGGTTCCAACGGCCGGGATGTCTAATTTATAAGCTGCAAATACATTGGATGTGCCTTTACACCCGCCTATAAAACTGGATCTTGCGGCCAGAACTCCAGCCTGTGGGCCATGGGCTCTACGCATGCCAAAATCAATTACCTCGCGTTCCTTCGCAGCATATACGACCCTTGACGCCTTGGTTGCTATCGATGTCTGGAAGTTAATGGTAGAAAGAAGGTACGTTTCCACAATCTGTGACTCTATAATAGGAGAGGTAACTCGAAGTATGGGTTCTTCTGCAAAGACGATTGTTCCTTCAGGCACGGCGTGGACTGTGCCGATGAAGGTAAAATTCTTCAGATATTCAAAGAATTTGTGACTTACGTGGTTAAAGATAGGTAATTGTCTTAAATATTGAATAGTATCTGCTGAAAATTTAATGTGGGTAAGATAGTGCAGTGCCTGCTCCAGTCCCGCGGCAATGAGATAAGAACGATTTTTAGGTAGGTGACGAACTGACAGTTCGAAGGTCGCAATATCCTGCTTGTGCTGTTCATAATATCCGGCAGCCATAGTAAGTTGGTATAAGTCGGTAACGATACCAAGTGAATCTTCTGGCAAAAATAGAGATTCCGGCTCTTTCATGTAAATAAATACACCCCTTTTAAATTATTCGGATTCTCTTGTTTATTGTGTTATTCCGAATGGAGAGAAGAACTGCTTTTACACGACCAGTATAAACTCTGTTAAGAATTTCCTCTAACTAATTCCGCAATATTACTGCCAAATCGGTTCAGGGTCAAGGAAAAGCCATGCATTTCAATGGCATTGTCCGCCATCGCATATAGATTAAAAATATGCATTGTATCTTTTAAGTATGGCTGTTATCATAATTAAGCGTTTGGGAATTTCAATGTAGAGGCAGGTTTCAAACCTGCCCCTGCCTGATGTCTCGGTGCTTTTGATGGTTCAATCGTCCTCGATTGAACCTAAATGTTTTGGTTCAGGCTACAAACCAGAACCAGCACAGGAATTTCAAAGTTGCAGTTGTAGTGCGAACTTCAGTTCGCATAGGATGTAAGCGAACTGAAGTTCGCACTACATTGAAAAGGTTGCCGAATATCCAATTAAATGTTACAAAGGCGTAAGATGCATGGGGAATTTAAAAGATAAAAATATCTTGGTAACCTCCGGACCAACGAGAGGCTATATAGACGCCGTAAGATATATTAGTAATAAATCCACGGGCAATTTGGGAGCTACTATTGCAACTGAAGCCCTTAAAAGAGACGCCTGTGTAACTTTTGTTTATGGAACAGGAAGTAGCGCCCCCGACATTAGCTTATTAGGTAAAGACCGTACCCGTCGACTTACGCTTATTGAGATAGAGACGATTGATGACCTACTGATAACAATTCAGAAAAAACTGAAAGGTAAATCATTCGACGCCATTATACATGCTATGGCGGCGCTGGATTATTCCCCGGAGAAACAGAGTGAGGGTAAAATAGCCTCGATTAAAGATACGTTGACGATAACCTTACTAAAAACGCCCAAGGTTATAAAGCAAATACGGGCTTTGTGGCCGCATGCTTTTTTGATAGGGTTTAAATTAGAGGTGGGTTTATCGAAAGAGGAGCTTATGGAAAGGGCGTATGCATCCATGATTGAAAGCGGGGCGGATTTAGTCGTAGCCAATGATCAAAATGAAATTGTAGGAGACAAACACCATGCCTACCTCATTAATTCACACAAAGAGGTAGAATCGGGATGCGAGACCAAGCAGGACATAGCAAGCAATCTGATGGACTTAACAGCAAAAAATAGGTAATAGTTCAGCTATCTTAGACAGGATTAACAGGATTAACAAGATAAAAACTACCTTACTTCATCCTGATTATCCTGTTAATCCTGTCAAAATTATATAATTTCCTATCTATCCTGTTATCTTGTCAAATCTTTTTTTGAGTTTCGTGATTACATTACATGCGTGAACCGTATTATATTATAGACATTAATGGGTTTATTAACGCCCTTTAGTTTCACATTTTTAATTTCTTCTGTTTCCGGTTTTATATTTTTCATTTCATTCAATGTTCGTGGGGCAATCAAAATCTGGCCTGCCTTTGCCTCCAGTTGTAATCTATGGGCAATATTGACCTGATGTCCTATGACCGTGTAACTTAACTGGGTTGCAGAGCCAATATTTCCTACCGTAGCATATCCGGTATTTATGCCAAAACATATATCGATGTTACAGCCGCGCTCAAGCCAGTGATTGCGAAGTTCGTGTGTTTTTTCACGCATATCTATGGCCATCCTTACTGCCCTCTCGGCATGATCGTCAAAATAGATTGGATCACCAAAAAAAACAAGGATGCCATCCCCCATGAATTTGTCAAGGGTACCTTCGTAGGTAAAAATAATTTTGGTCATTTCTGTAAAATATTCGTTTAATAAATTTATGGTATCTTCCGGCTCCATACTCTCAGATGCCTCGGTAAAACCTTTCAGGTCAGCAAAGCATATCGTCAATAATTTTCTGGCATTAATCAGGTATTTATCGCTTCCGTTAGAGATGATGCTTTCGGCAATTTGTGGAGAGACGTACCTTTTTAAACGGCTGGTCCTTTGAATTTCTTCTACCTGCTTTGTTACCTTATCTTCCAAAGAGTGATTGAATTCTTCGATTAGTTTATTTCGTTCCCGGAGGGTTTCATTGAGTTTAACATTTTCTACAATATTCTTGTATGATTCTACTGCGCCTGCAACCGTATCGAGGAGTTGTTCAGGATCACTCCCCTTAACCACGTAGGCATGTGGCCGAAAGTGCTTGCGGATGTCGATCCTTTTTTCTCTTTCATCATACCCTGTATGAAAAATAATGGGGACGTACTGATTTTTGGATTTGATAATCTCAAAGACATCCAGCCCAGACATGTCTGGCATATTAATATCCAGTATCACTCCAAAGATAGTATCGTTAAATTTATCAACCGCTTCTTTTCCCCCACTGCAGGTTAGGACATCGTATCCTTCTTCCTCCAAGATAATGGTTGTGGTTTGTAAAATTGAAGGATCGTCATCGACGAGCATGATGCGGGTTTTACCCGGTATTTCTTGTATCATTTTTTGTCCTTTATGTTTTAGTGATAGGTAATTTAACGGCAAAACTTGTACCTTCCCCTTCTTTACTCTTTAAATCAATAAATCCTTCGTGCCTCTGAATGATGTTTAAACTGATGGCCAGGCCCAGCCCAATCCCTTTGGGTTTTGTGGTAAACAGGGGATCAAATATTTTATTTTTAATAGTATCAGGTATACCACACCCTGTGTCAGTTATCGTAACCGCTAAAAAGTTATTTTCTCTTTGTGCATGGATAGTTAACCAACCACCGTTAGGCATGGCATCGAGGGCATTTTGAATAAGGTTTATTAATACCTGCTCGATTTGGTTCGCATCAACAGGTATCAAAGGCAAGGGTTCTTCCACTTGTATAACTTTATTAATATTATCAGGTATTTTAAGTCTTGAAAGAGAAGATTCAATAATAGAACGAATATTCGTGGGAGATACTGCAGGTTTTGCCGTCCTTGAGAATCCCAAAAGATCGTTGACGATTTTTATACTTCTGTCTGTTTCTTTCTCAACGATTTCTACTAATTGATTAAACTTCTGGACATCGTTTGATATACGAGTATTGCTGCGCTTCTTTTTTATGATAAAAAGTGCGTTCCTAATGGCTCCCAGCGGATTTCTCAATTCGTGCCCTACGCCCGATGCCAATTTACCAACGACGGCCAATTTTTCCGAACGTACAAGGCGTTCTTGTGCCTCGTTCAATTGTTCATTTATTCTGACTAATTCTTTATTTGCATTAGACAGATTATTAACATTTTCCCGTAACTGTGCCATAACTTTTTCTTTCTCGTCATAAGACGCCTTGAGCGCCTTGGTCATTTGGTTGAAACTTAAAGACAGCTGCCCAATTTCGTCTCGGGAGTGGATATCCACCGTGCGTGTGAGGTTTCCCTTGGCGATATCGAGGGTGATGCTCGCCATGTGTCGTATGGGAGAAACAAAGTATTTGGTGAAAAAGAATGTAATGCATATTCCCCCCAACGCAATACTCAACACCATGGGTATAATGCTCCGCAGAATAATCCTGTGAATTCTTTCATTCAATTTATGCGGGGATAAACCGATTTGTACGAATCCCAAAATCTTTTGCTCTGCTTTAGCAGGTATTTCGCCCAAAAGCTGCGCAGCGAATGCTTCTTCAGAAAAGGTCTGCTTTTCTACAACAGGGATTGAAAAATCATAAAAGGTCTCGCCTGAAAAGGCGATCTTGCGATGGGTAATCTGTACGTCTGGATTTTGGTAGTCATGTCTCGTTGGAATTTCTTTCATCTGGACACTTATCCAGGGCGCTTTTTCTTCGATTATAACCGATTTAATATTTGATATACGACAGTAACCAATTTCCTCTTCCATGTCGAGCGCCTGGACTCTTTTGATTGGGGCATCAAGAAATGCCGATTGTGTATAGTTCAGCGCATGTTTGACTTCGCTGTCCTGAGCAAGCTGCATGACAAGAGACGTACCTAATTTTTTCAGCGCCTCTTCCTGTTGACTTTTTGAATAAATTAAAAAGAAGAGACAACTAAGTATCCCGATAAAAATTGTCAGCATACTCATACAGAGGATGAGTTTGGTACGAAGGCTAAACATATAAAAATCCAACCAAAAATACTATGGATACAAAACTACATCTGGATGAGATTGAAAGGATGCGAGATTTACCCCGATTATTTCCGCCGTTTGGGTATTTAAGGTCAACTTCAATTTGTCCGGCTGCGTAATGCCGAGTGAAGTTGTCGAGGGGTTGTTCAATAACGTTTGGGCCATTCTGGCTGCCTGAAGTCCCGTGTGCGTATAATCCGGCGAAACGGAAATCAGCGCCGCCCCTGCCTTCACAATAGCGTCGGAGGTACAAAACGTCGGCAGTCGATGCTCCAGAATCGTTTTCGAGATGACATTGAGTGAGTTTTTTGTAATTACCGTGCTGTCCGGGATCATCCATAGGGCGTCGATTTTGTCGATCATGTTTTTCAGCGCAGATGCAACTTCGTTTTCTGACGTAATTTTTGTCTTAATGAGATTGAATTCTAGTCTTTTTGCTACAACGTCTGCTTCCGAGATAATCTTTCCGGTCTTAATTGGATCATAAATGACCCCCACATTCTTGTGTGCGCCAAGAAGCTCTTTTAGAATAGCGAATTGATCTTCTACCGATACTTCCGAAGAAATGCCCGTTATATTGGCGCCCTGTAAATTAAAACGCTTATGATTGATAACCATACAGAAGATAATGGGGATATCGGTAAATTGCTCTTTTACAAGGGTTGCAGCAAGTACGCCTACGGCTAAGATGAGATCCGGTTCGAATTCGTTGTCTTTGATATTTTGAATGATCCTTTTACCTTCGTCTGTATCTCCATTCAGGTTATAGATTGCCTTTATGGAGAGGTTTTTTCCCTTGCATCCCTTTTCAAACCCCTTAATTGCCTCGCTATAGGCTGCAATTTGTTGACTCTGAATAATGACGACCGTGTTTTCTTTGGCAAAAATTTGAGGAGAAAGAAATGAGATTTGGGAAAGAAAGGCGAGGATAAACCACAAGGCGGTGAAAATTTGTATATTACGTTGATGAAGGTATTTTTCTATCACGGTTTAATCTTAATAATTATTGAATATTATGTCAACAGGAGAAAATTGCCATTTACAAATTTTGAAAAGTTAGTTTCAGATTTTTTTTGACAAAAAACACGCTTATGGTATACTTCCCCAGAGTAGATAGGACTTATTAGGTTTGCATGAAAGAATCGAACATCATTTCAGGAGGCTGCGCATGCACTTTCGGTGGAAATATTGTATTTCCCTGTCTTTTCTTGCCATCTTTTATTTATGCGGTTGTTATGCCCCGCCTGCTTTCAAACCGATCACTACCGTGAAGCCCCCAAAAAAAGTAGAACCTTACATTATCAGTCAACTGGATCGTTATTTCGTACGAGACTGGAAATACGTTGTCATTCATCACAGTGCTTCACCATCTGGCTGTGCTGTTGAATTTGATAAATATCACCGGGAGAAAAGAGGTTGGGAGAATGGCTTGGGATATCATTTTGTAATCGGGAATGGGAACGGCTCCGGTGATGGACAGATTGAGATAGGCAAGAGATGGATAAATCAGATAGATGGCGCTCATGCCGGTGTACAGGAATACAATCATTACGGCATCGGAATATGCCTTGTGGGAAACTTCAACGAAAGTTATCCCACAACGGCCCAAATGGCTTCACTTTCGGCATTAGTAGGGTATCTCCAGGACCGGTGTCATATCCCTTCTGAAAATATAATTATGCACAGACATTTCAGAGAGACAGAATGCCCTGGAAGAAATTTCCCCTATTATAAAGTGCTTGCGAAAACCGTTCGATGGTAGTTTCTGTATAAACATACGCCTCTTCGGTTCTCATACTGTATGCTTTACACGAATTGTATCACGCACTTGATTAAATTAGAAAGTCCCCTCTTGGGAGGGGATTTAGGGGTGGGTAAGGCGGTAATTCGTGAAATATTCACTGAGACTTCACGACCCTTGTCCTCGTGAAAACGGGGAAAGGAACCCACCCCTTCCAAGAGGGGAATAATCCATGCCACTCTGTAACCCCCATAAATAAAATGAAAATTCCTATACAATCGAGTTAATTTAGGTTTGGACATATAGTTAAGATTTCGCTTTTAACAAATAAAATATCTTACAATTAAGTTATATCATTACTTTGTTAAAAATTAAGCAGCCAATTTTTTCTTGAGTCGCTTAGATTTAACTTTGAAGTAATCATCAGCAAGTGTCTTGTTCTTT
>JANLHY010000158.1 GCA_024653795.1 Candidatus Brocadiaceae bacterium
AACGCGAAACAAAGAAGAGTATTAGCGGCAATTTGCGTTCATTCGCGGTTGAAGAAAGTGGATAAGAAAACTTCATAATTCGAAATTCCTTGTTCGATATTCGTTATTCATTACACGGTTAAATTAATCCGTAATTTTAACTTAGCGCTTATGGGGCAAGGTACAGACGCATTGCCAGTGCTCTACACACCCCTTTATCCCCTCCCCCTGTCTCCCTCCGTGAGGGGAAGAAAGGAGGAGGGGAATCACAAAAGATTGAAATTCCTGAACATTAAGCGCAAATTATATGCCAGTATAGATGTGCTTAGAAATGTAGTTCCATGCCTTCATGCGCAGCAAAACATTCCATAACATGATTAGGCCCATTCAGGTTTTCCTTGCAATTTGCCACAAAAATGTCAATTTGTTCATCGAAATGATCTGGATCGTGGTGAAAGAGTGCTAACCTGTTTACTCTACCCTCTTTTGCAAGACTCAATACTTCGCTAAGAGGGGAATGTCCCCAACCAACGTTGGTTTTGTATTCCTCATCTGTATATTGTGTATCGTGGATAAGCAAATCCGCCCCACTAATTAGTTTTAAAATATTCAATAGACATCCTATTAAATGTTAGGCGCTTACAAAAAATATTTTGACACTTCCCCGTTTTTACGAGGACAAGTTTAGCAAAAATTTACGAATTACGATCCACCCCCTGCACCCCCGCCAGCGGGGGACATCTTTTTATCCCCCTTTGGAGGGGGATAAAGGGGGAGGTAAATCTAAAATCGTAAATTCCCATTCAAAGGCTCTTCCGACTTGTTCGGGTTAAGTAAGGTAGTATTTACCAACGATTTGCTATGAGGTTAATGTGAGATTTTGCAAAATTATTTTTTAGTATTGTCATCTGGCAGGATGTGCCGTACACCTATTTCGTACTGTCCCATAAACTCCTTTACACGAATCACCTCGACATAAATCTTTTTATAGATTCGGTCATAATCCGGAGAAAGGATCAAGACACTTCCTGTTTCAAGTTTTTTATCTGTTTTTAAGCGTAACCCAGTTCTTGAAATATCTACGACTGTCCCCTGGAATGTAGCTTCTCCCTGTTTATCCGCTCTTTCAAGTTTACAGATAAAGATTTCATAAAAGCGTTCCTGCTCACGTCTCTCCATGAGTATGCGAGCTTCCTCATCTGCTTTTTTTTGAGATGTTGCACCATTTTTCTTTATCCTCGTAATAAGATTATCAATGCAACTTCGAGCTTCACGAAGTTCATCCAGAGATAACTCCTCTAATATTTTTATTACTTTTTCTTTAGAAGACATATTCTGTTCTTATTACAATAACTCCAGATATTCTACACATTAGTTCCACAATCTTAATAATTATTACAAATTAAAATTAAAAAGACAACCTCTTTTTATCACAGCAAAATCAAATCAATCATAACTGAAATATTCAGCGTTCATCCAAAAGTTTCTTTATCTGTTCCCTATCATTCGTAGGAGCTTTACAGGCATAATTTTCACAGATATAGGCCGTAGCCTTGCCATCTATTGCCTTTTGTTCTTTTACGAACCCGATAATTTCTTCGATAGATTTATCCTTTTCCGGATGTAATATTACGACCTTTCCAGGCAGGAATCGCCTTCTTATTTCCTTGAGTATCTGCCTTGTATCCTCAGAGCCAGGTTCTCCTGCAATTACAATCTCCTTAGTAGGACCTAATGCAAAGTCAAGGGCACAGAGGAAATGTGTATAGCCAGACGGATAATTATTCACCGTTTCTGCAAAGGTTCTCATAATTTGCCCGGAAATATTTGTCAGATCCAGGTTCCCGGTCATACGGCTTAATCGCAAAATATTCATGAGAGCGACTGAATTCCCGGAAGGTGTAGCTCCGTCATATATCTCCTTGGTCTGGGCAATGAGTTGTTCATTCCTCTTGCCGCTAAAGAAGAAACCTCCCCCCTTTTCATCCCGGAAATCATCAATCATCAGCTTATTGAGTTCCAAAGCTATTTTAAGGTATTTCACCTCAAAGGTTGCCTCGTAGAGATCGATTAACCCCCATACAAAATAAGCATAGTCATCCAGATGCCCTGGAATAGCGGCCTCACCCAATCTGTATCGTTTTAGCAGCGAACCATCCTTCAGCCGTAATGTGTTCAGGATAAAATCTGCCGCACGCACCGCTGCCTGCGCATACTTTGGCTCATTGAGCGCCTGAGCGCCCTTGGCCAGTGCGGCAATCATCAACCCGTTCCAGGAGGTAAGTATTTTGTCGTCCTTGTGAGGATGGATGCGTTTCTCACGGACAGTAAAGAGTTTTGCCCTGGCTTTGCTGAGCATTTCCTGTAGTTCTTCGAGCTTTGTACCTTCCAGTTTTGCAAAGGCATTTATTTCTTTATCCGCATGCAGGATGTTTTTTTCCTCAAAATTGCCCTCTTTGGAGATATCGTAAAAATCACAGAATATCTTCCCGTCCTTTTCACCCAATATTCTTATAATCTCGTCTGGCGTCCAGACGTAGAACTTGCCTTCCACCCCCTCACTGTCGGCATCTTCAGCGGAATAGAAACCGCCCTCTGGAGAGGTCATATCCCGCAAGACATAAGTAAAGATACCCTTTACAATATCAGCAAATAATGTCTTCCCCATGGCTTGATATGCCTCAATATAAGCCATCGCAAGCAACGCCTGGTCATAGAGCATCTTTTCGAAATGCGGAACGAGCCAGTATTCGTCCGTAGAATATCTGTGGAATCCGCCTCCCAATTGATCATAAATACCGCCGCGTCCCATCCGATCAAGGGTTTTTTCAACTATCTCCAGGGCTGTGGGATCGTTACTGCGTCTCCACCATCGAAGGAGAAAGGTATAATTATGGGGAGTAGGAAACTTGGGCGACGTGCCAAAACCACCGTAAATATTGTCGTAATTATCTCTTAATTGTTCATAGGCACGCTTCAACGTATCGTAAGTAAACGTTTCTGTGGTTGCTGTTTCGGATACTGGTTGCAATATTTTCACCACTTGTTCGCTTGATTTAAGCACACTCTCCTTATTCGTCTTCCACAGATTGGATATCTGTTTTAGAATGGCAATGAACCCTGGATTCCCGTACCGTTCCGTTTTTGGGAAATAGGTACCGGCATAGAAGGGCTTCCTCTCCGGAGTTAAAAAAAGGTTTAAAGGCCAGCCGCCACTACCGGTCATGGCCTGGCAGACGGTCATGTAAATATTATCAATGTCAGGCCGTTCTTCCCTATCAACTTTAATTGACACAAAATTTTCATTCAGAATTTTAGCAACCTCCTCATCCTCGAATGATTCGTGTTCCATGACATGACACCAATGACACGTTGAATAACCGATGGAAAGGAAAATGGGTTTGTCTTCCCTGTCTGCCTTCTGAAATGCCTCTTCCCCCCACGGATACCAGTCAACCGGGTTATGGGCATGCTGCAGGAGGTAAGGACTCTTTTCGTTGATTAAGTGGTTAGGCTTTCCCTTGTGTTGGGTTTTAGTCTCCTGCTGGGAAGCCTTTGTAGGAGTAGTATCTTCATTTGCCATAATGTTTTTTATTATACAACCTTTCAAAAAAATGAATAGGATAAAACCTCGTAACAACCGTGAATAGGTATTGCCGGCATAAAGGGAAAATAATTTACCCATGCTATAATTCCATAGTCATACAAATTACCCACTGCGGGTTCGAGTTTGTAACGCGAACCCAAATGTTGATACGTTTAATAGTACGATAGTGTTCAATCAAACATCAGGGGACTGTCTAAAAAGTATTTTGAACGTACCATATGTAGGGGCTGAAGATTTTCAGCCCCTACCTTTTGTATGGTTTATGGACTTTTTAGACAGCCCCCGCCTGAGGGGGTTGCTTTTTCCCCGGATTATTTTTTAAGGAAAGCGAAATTCTTCTTCTTTTTAAGTCCACATCCAATACCGTAGCCGTCACTTTTTGTTGAACTTTAACCACATCATCAAGACTCTTCTTTAATGCGCCCTGGTCAACGTCGTGCTGATATTGTCCCACACCAATAGATTTTGGATCTATCTTTACCAACTCTGCCATCGGGTCCATAAGACGCCTGCCAATGGATACCGAACCGCGCACCGTCACATCATGATCGGGAAATTCCTCGCGTGCAGCCTCCGAAGCGGAATACACCGATGCTCCGCTTTCATTTACCATCACCACGGGAACCTTTCTGGAAAGTTTTAAGGAACGAATAAAGGACTCTGTCTCCCTTCCGGCGGTGCCGTTCCCTACGGCAATGGCTTCTATTTGAAATCGTTCGCAGAGATCAATAATTTTGGAAGCGGCATCTGCAGAGGATCTCTCAGATTGGTGGAGATATATAGTATTACCCTGTAAAAACCTCTTTTTTTGTGCTCTTTGTGTCTTTGTGGTTAAATTCATTTTGGTTGCGGCTACGCCGCGCTAGGATATCGGTATGCACTAACTTTCCCTGACTATTCATGCAAACCACCTTACACCCTGTGCGAATACCTGGGTCAATGGCAAGAATCCTGTGCGATGGCGCTTTTGCCACAGGTTCTTCCCATTCATAATAATCTTTGTACTTTATGCCCTCCTCCTCTTTTCCGGTGACCACTTTTGATTTAAAGACTCCTTGCTGAAGATACAGTTCGCGCATGTGCGTGCGGGCAGATTGATCCTCGCTTACCCATTCTGCAATGATGTCCCGCGCCCCTGCAAGGGCGTCTTCCACAGAATCAACCCCCTTTTCCGCATCAACAAAAGCCGCTGCTTCAGATGTCGAGTCTCTGTCGTCCTGGGCAAAAATACCCTGTGCCAGAGGTTCAAGACCTTTCTCCTTTGCAATAGTTGCCCTTGTGCGGCGTTTGGGACGATACGGCAGGTAAATATCTTCCAGGACTGTAAGGGACTCAGCCTCTGCTATTTTTCCCTTTAATTCGTCGGTAAGCTGGCCTCGCTCTTCAAGTGCTTTCAGAATGACCTCCCGCCGTTTATCCAATTCAATCAATTTGCTCAGACGATCACGGATAGCCCCAATGGCAACCTCGTCCAGACTGCCTGTAGCTTCTTTTCTATACCGTGCGATAAACGGGATGGTTGCCCCTTCATCAAAGAGCAGGGCAGTTGCCCTGACCTGCTTGTGCATTAAATTGAGTTCGGCTGCAATCTTTGTTACATGTACTTCGTTCATTTTTTCCCCTGAAATCAAAATTTATAATTTCGTAT
>JANLHY010000176.1 GCA_024653795.1 Candidatus Brocadiaceae bacterium
CCCTTCCACTGGTTTCCCTGTTCATCCGCAAGCCCTTGCTCTTTGATAATCTGCCTGTCTTCCACAGAAACGTTATAAAAACATTTCTTGTCTACATCGTTCATTTCTGCAGGGTTGTCGCCGCGAAATGCCCCAGAAAGTACTGGTACAAATTGAAAATTAGGATTCGCTCGTTCCCACTTTAACCATTTGGGCAAATAGACCGTTGGAATATCCTGGAATCGTCTTTCACCTAAGAAAAATATAGCCTTGTCCTGTCTGCCCTCTTTAAACCATTGTTCTAAGAGCGCCAATATAGGCGCTAAACCCGCACCACCAGCCACAAAGACAGCGGTGTGCGGTTGTTCTTTTAACATAAAATGACCATACGGACCCGTGAAGCGTATCTTTTCACCAAGGAAAAAGTTCCATAGGTTTTGTTCCTGGATATAATTATGCACGCAACTAGGTCCTATGCAGGGAGGACCACCCTTCTCCAGAGGCATGCCTGGATCTACAGGAGCCATACGAACGATGAGTTTCAGGAGGTCAGGTTCTGTAGAGGCGAGCGAATAACCTCTGTATAACTTTGTACCGGGTACACAGGGAACGAACTCTTTTCCTAATTTGCTGCATGCTTCCTTAATCAAGTCCCCATATTTTTTGTAATGCTCTTCTGTAAAATCCTCCGGAATGGCAAGCTGGATATATTGACCGGGCTTGTATTGAATAGGTTTTGACGGTTTTAGCCACAGTTCCATCTTGTCGCTGGTAAGGGGTATCTTCTTAATAACACGGGCTGTGTATTTTTTAACGTGCAAGGTATCTTTGGGCAGGTACAGACTTACATCCTTTTCCACCCTGACCTGACATGCCAATCGCACATACCCATCCCCAATCTTTTGATCCAGGAATTTCCGGGCAGTTTCCCTTGTTCTCATATCAAAATGTGGAGACTCTACGGACGTATAAAACCCAACATCTGTGTGGAGTTTTATCTTACACTGACCGCACGTAGCCATACCACCACAGGCAGCAGGGATGTTAAACCCCCTGTTCTGAAGCAGAGATAAAAGCCTTTCCCCACCCTCGATATCGAGTTCTTTCCTGTATTCATCATCGCTTAATACAATAAGTTTGCGTTTCTCACCACGGCCAAAGAACTGGTATACGACCTCGCTAAATATGCTCAGGAGCAATACCAATAAGGCAAGGATTCCGGCGCCGAGAACGAGGGGGATGGTCATTGTTTTACTCCAAGCTTCTTTTCAATAAACTTCAATACTTTCTCAAGCCTAATTTCGTATGATTCGACCACTGTTCCATCCGAAAAATGTTTATGATGTGGGAAAGTTTTTACCTGTTGGTGTGGGGCGTTATCCCATCTGGTAATCAATTTTCCGTCATTTTCTTGCCAGTGGTACGAATATTTTTCCTCTCTAACACTCATATATTCTCTTATAAAAAGTTCTGTATTGTTTTTGATATCGGCTCTTATTTTTAAATAATAAAATTTTTCCCCTGCTTTAAAGTCGAGTATTTCAAACCTTTTAACTGCTTTGCTATTTTGTAATAACTCTAATGTTCTTAGCATTCTTCAAATCTTTTAGATGACTAAGTCTGTCTTTACATGTGTTTTCGTATGCCTTCCATTCCATGTAATCGTCCCACTTTACAAAGTTTTCTTCTCCGGCCAATACTTCCTTTTCAAACTCTTTCAATGATTTGCCGTATTTTTTTTCATAAAGTTCTAAAGACTTTTTTAAGGCTTGAATCTCAGATATAAGATCCAATCTCAGTACATTTATAACCTCTTCTTTTTTCACTTCGATAGTTTTCATAAGATTTCACCTACAATCAAAAAATATGAATCATCCCAATTCCAGTGAATATGGCGGCCATTATACCCAAAATCAGAATTGCAACAGTATCTTCATCCCAGGCATTAGTTGGAACGACCAGACGCTGCCGTCTTAACAGGGCAAGCCACACAACGACCATCATCCAGTGAAGCCCGTACCCAAACGCCGTCGTGGTAGTAACCAGGAACTTCGCCCCTGTGGGAATGGTAAATGTGGCGCTTGCAAGGACAATACAATTGACCGTAATCAATTCTAAAAACTGCCCCATCTGCTCGTATACGTTCTTCGCAAATTTTCTTAACAATACACTCAAAATCTGCACAAAGACGGCAATGGTAACGATAAAGACCGTCAGATAGAAAATATTCTCCAATCGTATAGGGAGAGACGAATATTTACTCAGAAAATCACTGCACCTAACCAGTACGTGGTTATACACGATCCAGTTTAATGCGGTGGATAACGTCACTACTATAATCACTGCCACCCCCATCCTCCATGCCGCATCGATCTGGCGCGACTTATTAATCAAGGGACACAACCCCAAAAGTTTACTCAACACAATCCCGTCAAAGAAAAGGGCATTAAGTAAGACCGGAAGAAGGATGATGAAATGCTGATGCAGTGTGGGAATCGTTTGTATATGAACGATAATGCTAATAAAGAGACAAACTCCCAACCCTAAAACTATTAAAGATGTACCGGATATTCCCATCCTCTGGCGAGCAACAGGTAAAGGAGTTCCACCATTTGTAGTCTCTGCACACTCACACGCAGAGGCTTCAGGACATACAATTCCAGTTTTAATAAAAAAGGGACGCAAGAGGAGTCTGAAGGCTGCCAACGCAAAGAATCCTCCCACTGGCGTGACCATAAGGACGACACGCGGAAATGTCTCCGAAAACAGAGGAATGCCTAAAATAGTTCCAAACCCCAGCGGTTCACGCAAAAATGCAAGCAAGATCAGGGCTAAGGAATACCCAAGACATGCCTTAAAAATCTTCCTCTGTGCCTCCCAAAAGTCCACTGTCAATCCCTCTGAGATTACTGCAAGCACAATGCAATTCGTGGTAATAAGGTCTATGTATGCCTTTATATTGGCTGTTATTTCAGGCACAAATGCCTGGGCAAAAAAACCAAAGATGGCCACAAAGACGGATACAATAATCATTAAAAGGGAAATCTTATGATGTGTCCCTGCTGTGGATATCAGCTTTTTGAAAGGATAGACCAGACAAAAACTACCGGCAGTTACAAGTGTTACGCCGATTCCCATGGTTAGAGAATTTTCCAGTTTATTCGTTACCGCCAGAGAAGAACAAAATCCAAGTCCGGCGCCTGCCGTTAGGATGAGATTATCCCTCATGAAGTACTTAGAAATCTTTCGTATGTTTCGCTTTAATACTACCATACAATCTCCTTTTGCCCTTCCCAGAATTCTTTCATGGCGTCATTGAGAAATGACTCGATTCCTCTGCTTGTGTTGGTGGCGCCCGTAATCGCATCAACCTCATTATTGCCCTCGGCCATCCTACCCTTGACCACCATTATTTTAGGCCTTAACTTTTTACCCACAAATTGTTTTTTAAATTGTTCCTCCGTAATCCTGCCTCCCAAACCTGGGGTTTCGCTATGATCCAGCACCTCAATGCCTTTCAGTGTTTCCAGGTCTGGTTCTATGCAAATGAAAAGCGACATGATACTTGACTTATTGTAGCCGTATCCCAACTTGGATTCTACAAATCCAACGCCCTGAAGCTTTCCCTCTTTCACATATTTATACAATCTTTTTCCACCCTTTGGTTTCTCATCGGCTGTTTGCACACCTGTGGGCTGAATTTCAAAGGATGGTACTGGTGGCTCTTCTACTGTAATATTTTTCTTAAACACCTCCAGGATATCCTTCTTGTCAAAGCTCTTAAAGGTAAAACCCAGCATTCTTTTTTCTATTGTACGATACGGTAGTTTAAAAATACCCAGAACGGCGCGTTTCTCTTTTATATCATAGTATTCGGCAATTTTAGGGGCTGTATAAAAATATACCATGAGAAGTCCCGCACAGGGCAAAAAGGTAATCAAAATGATTGAAGCGATGCGGAGTATAATTTTTTTTAATTCTTCCATATATTTAAGAAACCACAGATTTCAGTGATGACACAGATTATTCGCAATAGTTTACCACGGAAAGACACTGAATATCACCAAACCCTAATTTCAATTTAACGAAATTCCTCGATCTCCCTAACCCGAACGAGTCGGAATCAGTAGCGCGGGTGGTTTATCCCCCGCCCCCGTATCAAGTACGGGGCAGGTTCATGCCGACCACAAGGGATCGGCGCTACATTTTTTTGCTAAACATGTCCTCGTGAAAACGGGGAAATGTCAAAATATTTTTGTTAAGAAACTCATGAGCCAAAGGCTCACAAAATAGCATGAAAATATTTCACCCTCCCTTAATCCCTCCCATCAAGGGAGGGAAAGTTCCACGCCCCTTGTGAGAGAGGGTCTGGGTGAGGGGTATTTTCGTATCAATACTATAACGAATTCCAGCCACTCATATACGATACCTTATTTTTACCATCAAAGATTGAATGGGTATGGCTAACAGGTTCATGAGCAGTATTGAGTACATCACCCCTTCGGGCAAACTGGTAAAATCTCTTATGAGCACGGTGATGAACCCGCACCCGGCGCCATAGATCCATTTTGCAGTCTGATTATACGTCGTCGTTATTGGGTCGGTTGCCATATAAAAAGCCCCCAGGATCAATCCGCCGCTCAGAAGCTGGAACAAAGGCGGAGCCACAGTCTTACCCATAATTAGAGATAAAAACACAGAAAGGATAAGCACACTCCCCAGATAGGATACGGGTATCCTCCAATTCACCACCCTGATTTTGATTAACCACAAACCTGACAATATCAATGCCAGTCGGCACGTTTCACCCAGAGAACCACCCGATGTCCCTAATATGAGTGAAAGATAGGATGTAACTTCGCCATTGGTCTTGAATGCCGTCAACGGTGTAGCGTGAGTTACGGCATCAAGTCCATAGCGAAAAGAATGAAGGTCGGGCATGCCAACAAACGGCATTTGATAGCCAGTAACCAGGAGAGACGGAAAACAGATGGTTAAAAACAAACGACTGAACAGTGCAGGATTCACAAGATTATTCCCAACGCCGCCCAGCACGTTTCTAAATATAATGGCCAGCGCTGCCCCCAAGCCTACTAACCACAGGGGCGCTTGCGGCGGCAAGATAGCAGGAATAAGGAGACATGTTACAAATCCGCCCTCGCTGATATGATCCTCCCGTGCTATAATAGCCCAGAGCACATCAACAACAAACACGCCAATAACAAACGAAACTACCAGTCTGGATACAACACATTGCCACCCGAAAAAATACAGGGATGGAAGCACCCATCCAATAACCAATGCCAC